>CACXEX010000149.1 GCA_902766775.1 uncultured Ruminococcus sp.
CAAAGTTGAAAGAGTAAACGGTAACTTCTCCGTAAACATTGACGGCGGTGAAAGCCTTGAAACAAAAACCGTAATCTATGCGGCAGGCACTCAACGCAGAAAGCTTGATGTAAAAGGCGAAAAGGAATTTTCGGGTAAGGGAGTTTCCTATTGTGCGGTGTGTGATGCGGCTTTCTATAAGGATAAAATTACCGTGGTAACAGGCGGCGGTGACACTGCTTTGGGTGACGCACTTCTGCTTTCAAGATTCTGCAAAAAGGTTTATCTTGTTCACAGAAGGGATTCTTTCAGAGCAGGCAGAGCTTTGCAGAACAGAGTGTTTGCCACGGAAAATATTGAAGTTCTTACAAACGCAACGGTATCTGAAATTAACGGAGATACAAAGGTGACTTCGGTCACACTTTTACAAAACGGAGAAGAAAAACAGCTTGATTGCAACGGCGTTTTTGTTGCAGTCGGAAGTGTTCCCGATACAAAACCTCTTGCAAATCTTGTGAAAACCGACAACAGCGGCTACATCGTTGCCGATGAAAGCGGAAAAACTTCCGCAGACGGAATTTTTGCAGGCGGTGACATCAGAACAAAAGCACTTCGTCAAGTCGTTACAGCCGTGTCGGACGGTGCAAACTGTGTGATTTCGGCAGAAAAATATCTTGACGAAAAACAATAACGGCAAGGGAGTGAAATCCTATGAAAACAGAAAAAATAAGCACCGATGTCCTCATTATAGGCGGCGGAACGGCAGGCTGTTATGCGGCTCTGACCATTTCCGAAAATTCGGACAAAAAGGTTCTTATCTGTGAAAAAGCACACATCAAAAGAAGCGGTTGCCTTGCCGCAGGTGTAAACGCTCTTAACGCATATATCGTTGAGGGCAGAAAACCGCAGGACTATGTTGACTACGCAAAAAAGGATGCTGACGGGATTGTCAGAGAGGATTTGCTCCTTACTATGTCCGAAAAGCTCAACGAGGTAACCGACAGACTCGAAAAACTCGGACTTGTAATTTTAAAGGACGAGAACGGAAAGTATGTCACACGAGGCAACCGAAACCTTAAAATCAACGGTGAAAACATAAAGCCGATTCTTGCGGATGCAGTCGAAAAGGCAAAGAATGTAACGGTTCTCAACCGTGTCAATATTTTTGATTACTCGGTCAAGGACAACAAAATCAACGGTGCATTCGGATTCGGCATTGAAAGCGGAATCTTCTACACAATCGAAGCAAAGGCTGTCATAATTGCCACAGGCGGTGCGGCAGGACTTTACAAGCCAAACAACCCCGGATTTTCCCGTCATAAGATGTGGTATCCGCCCTTTAACACAGGCGCAGGCTACGCAATGGGAATCAGAGCCGGTGCAGAGATGACAACCTTTGAAATGCGCTTTATCGCACTAAGATGTAAGGATACAATCGCTCCCACGGGAACACTTGCTCAGGGTGTAGGCGCAAAGCAGATAAATTCACTCGGCGAGGTTTATGAAACAAAGTACGGACTTACAACTTCCGAAAGAGTTTACGGTACGGTAAATGAAAATCAGGAGGGCAGAGGTCCTTGTTACCTCAGAACAGAGGGCATTACAGCCGAGCAGGACGAATCACTTTTAAAAGCCTATCTCAATATGGCACCTTCGCAGACAATCAAGTGGATTGAAAGCGGAAGAAACCCTTCACAGCAGAATGTTGAAATTGAGGGAACAGAGCCGTACATCGTAGGCGGTCACACAGCAAGCGGCTATTGGGTTGACACAGACCGTGCAACCACAATTGAAGGACTTTTTGCAGGCGGTGATGTTGCAGGCGGTTGCCCGCAGAAGTATGTTACGGGCGCTCTTGCAGAGGGCGAAATCGCAGGACTTTCAGCAGTTAAGTACATTGACAGCAAAGAAAGTTTTGAGAAAATCAGTGATGAAGATACAAATTCTCACCTTAAAGAAACCGAGAAATATCTCACAGACCGCCATTCACTCTACACCACAGAACAGCTTGAAGAGGCAATGCAGACGGTTATGGACAGCTACGCAGGCGGTATCAAAACAAACTACCGTTTCAACGAAAAACAGCTTGACATTGCCGACTACAAAATCAGACAGCTTGAAACGCTCACAGATGACCTCTATGCAGAAGATTTTCAGGAGCTTATGTACATCTACGAGCTTAAAGAAAGGCTTACGGTCTGCAAAAGCGTAATCGCTCACCTCAGAGCGAGAAAGGAAACACGCTGGCACAGTTTTGCCGAAAACCTTGACTATCCCGAAAAGGACGACAAGAACTTTAACAAGTATGTTAATTCCCGCCTTGAAAACGGTGAGATAAAAATTATTATTCGTGACCTTGTAACGGGAGGTGAAAAGTATGAGCATAGTAATTGACAAGTCCAAGTGCATAGGCTGCAAAAAATGTCGCAATGTTTGCCCCGGAAGTCTTATCAAGACTGACGAAAACGGCAAAGCGTACATCAAATATCCCAAAGATTGTTGGGGTTGCACATCTTGCATAAAAGAATGTCCCGCATATGCAATCAGCTTTTTCCTCGGTTCCGACATCGGCGGTATGGGCAGTAAGGTTCACACCGAAAAGAGCGGAGATATCCTCTCGTGGATAATCGAAAAACCGCAGGGTGAGGTCATTAAGATTGACATAAATCAAAAAGAATCAAACAAATACTAAGGAAACACTTTATAAGTATTTCCGTGAAAAGGAGATAAGGTATGAGTCAGCTTTCACATTTAGATGAGCTTGAAGCAGAAGCTATATACATAATCAGAGAAGTTGCGGCAGAGTGCGAAAAGCCAGTTATGCTCTACTCAATAGGCAAGGACAGCTCGGTTATGCTCCACCTCGCAATGAAGGCATTTTATCCCGAAAAACCGCCGTTTCCGTTCCTTCACATCGACACAACATGGAAGTTTAAAGATATGATAAAATTCCGTGATGAAACAGCAAAGAAACTCGGAATTGAAATGCTCGTTTACACCAACGAAGAAGGCGTAAAGAAAGGCATCAACCCGTTTGATCACGGTGCGGCTTACACAGATATTATGAAAACACAGGCTCTTAAACAGGCTCTCACCAAGTACGGCTTTACCGCAGCATTCGGTGGCGGCAGACGAGATGAGGAGAAGTCAAGAGCCAAGGAGAGAATTTTCTCTTTCAGAAATAAAGCACAGGCGTGGGATCCTAAGAACCAGCGTCCCGAGATGTGGAAACTCTACAACACAAAAATCAACAAGGGCGAAAGCATCCGTGTATTCCCAATTTCAAACTGGACAGAAAAAGACATCTGGCAGTACATTAAGAGAGAAAAGATTGACATCGTTCCGCTTTACTTTGCGGCAAAAAGACCTGTTGTTTACCGTGACGGCAACATCATTATGGTTGATGACGATCGTTTCCCGCTCAAGAAGGGCGAAGTACCCGAAATGAAGTCTGTTCGTTTCAGAACTCTCGGCTGTTATCCTCTTACAGGCGGCATAGAGTCAACTGCAACAACTCTTGACGAAATTATTGACGAAACCCTCAGCTCAGTTTCATCTGAGCGTACCTCCAGAGTAATCGACAACGAGGCACAGGGCAGCATGGAACGCAGAAAAAGGGAGGGTTACTTCTAATGAAAGGTTTACTTAAATTTATTACCTGCGGTAGTGTTGACGACGGTAAATCAACACTTATAGGTCACATCCTTTATGACGCAAAGCTTATTTATGCCGATCAGGAAAAGGCTCTTGAGCTTGACAGTAAGGTCGGTAGCCGCAGCGGTGACATCGACTATTCACTTTTGCTTGACGGCCTTATGGCTGAGCGTGAGCAGGGCATCACAATTGATGTTGCATATCGTTACTTCACAACCGACAATCGAAGCTTTATCGTTGCCGATACACCCGGTCACGAGGAATATACAAGAAATATGGCTGTAGGCGCATCTTTTGCAGACCTTGCAGTTATCCTCATTGACGCATCACAGGGCGTTCTTGTTCAGACAAGAAGACACGCAAGAATTTGTAAGCTTATGGGTATAAGACATTTTGTTTTTGCCGTTAATAAGATGGATTTGGTAAAGTACAGCGAGTCACGCTTTAATGAAATCGTAAAGCAGATTGAAGAGCTCAAAAACGAACTTTCACTTGATGATATCTACATCATTCCGATTTCTGCAACAGAGGGCGACAATGTTACAGTAAAGTCAGAGAACATTCCGTGGTACAAAGGTGTTCCGCTCCTTCAGTACCTTGAAACAGTTGATGTTGACTCTTCAGAAGAGGAAGAGGGATTCTATCTTCCCGTTCAGAGAGTTTGCCGTCCCGACCACACATTCAGAGGTTTTCAGGGACAGATTGAGTCGGGCAGTATCAGCGTAGGCGATGAAATCGTAACACTCCCGAGCAATGAAAAGGCTCATGTAAAGCAG
>CACXEX010000150.1 GCA_902766775.1 uncultured Ruminococcus sp.
AGAGCAACACGCTGTCTCTGACCACCTGAAAGAGCCTTTGGCTTTCTGTCAAGGTACTGCTCAATACCAAGGATTCTTGCAGCCTCTTCAACTCTTCTCTTAATTTCTTCCTTAGAGAACTTACGAAGTTTAAGGCCGAATGCCATATTATCATATACTGTCATATGAGGATAGAGAGCGTAGTTCTGGAATACCATTGCAATATCTCTGTCCTTAGGAGCAACGTCGTTTGCGAGTGTGTCGCCGATGTAAAGTTCGCCCTTTGAAATATCCTCAAGTCCTGCAATCATTCTGAGGGTTGTTGATTTACCGCAACCTGAAGGACCAACGAGAATGATAAATTCTTTGTCGGCAATCTCAAGGTTGAAGTCTGTAACAGCAGTTACACCGCCGTCATAGATCTTGTAAACATGTCTTAATGATACATTTGCCATTGTGTATAAACCTCCAATTAGTCGATAACGATAAAGTTCTTAGCTTTATTACATACAATAATATACCACTTTTCGCACAATTTGACCATACCGAAATTGACCAAAGATATATGCATTATTTTATTTAAAACCGATACAGGATAAAATTTAAGTGCATTTTTTAGTGTATATTGCCGATAAAAACTAACTTTCTATCCAAATTCGTCAACAATTTGCACTCACCTATGTGCAAATTGCTATCAAGATACAATCCGCCTATTGAAATTCGTTGAAGGTGCACAACTTTTAATCCACAACACAAAAACATTTTTTTAACCTGATGGTATTTCCCCTCACAAATTGTGACAATTCCTGTTTTTTTGTCATTTTCATTAAATTCGAGAATTGCGCTTCGACATTTTGTACCGTCCGAAAACACAATTCCATCTGAAAATGCCTTAATAGTATCATCCGTAATTTCACCGTCAAGCTGTGCAACATACTTCTTGTCCACATGTTTTTTCGGTGATGTTATGCTGTGTGCAAAGTCACCGTCATCGGTAATAAGGAGCAATCCCTCGGTGTCACGGTCAAGCCTGCCCACGGGAAAAAGTCCCTTTCGTTTCATTTCATCGGGAATAATATCAATAACCGTTTTAAATTGCCTGTCCTCTGTTGCAGACACAACTCCCGCAGGTTTGTTCATCATTATGTATATGTATTTGCTGTAATTCAAAGCCCGTCCGCCCACAACAATTTCATCATTCTCGGGGTCAACCTTTGTATCAGGCTTTTTGCAGATTTTTCCGTTCACAAGAACCGCACCGCTTTTTATGAGTTTCTGAACCTCTTTTCTGCCGTCGGCTCTTTGTGACGAAATAAGTTTATCGAGTCTTTCCATTTTAATCAACAAGTGGCAGATTTTTACTGCCGTATTCTCCGTTCGTAATGTGTCCGCCGATTACCCTGTTTTTGTAAACAAGCAAAACGGCATTGTTGTCCTTTGGCTTTTCAAGCGGAACTGTAATCTCCGTAACCTCTTTGCCTTTGAATTTTCCGAGGTCAAGCCCGATTTTCTTCTGAAGTTCGTTATATTCCTCGTAATATTTATTAAAATCGGACGGAATCACAACCGAACGCTTTTCAGGCTTTGCCTCGGCGGTTTCAATTCCGAACTGTTCAAGGAACTTTCCCTCTTCGCCGTCATTAAGTACAAGGGAATACTCCCCCGTTTTATCGCTCACGGCTGTATCGGGCAATTTTGAATTGACTGCAACGGTAAGGGCTGTGCAAATTATCGCCGCTGTTACAGACAATATCGCCGCCGCAATTATTATTTTTTTTGCCTTAATTTTAAAATTAAAAACGAACATTATAAATCCTCCGCACATTTTATTCTCTGATAAAATGTATGCGAAAAATTTTCGGATAATACCGTTTGTCCGACTTCAAGCCAAATTATTTTGTAAGGACATCCAAGAGTTCAGCCGTAGTTTTTGCAAACACCTTGCCGCCCTCTTTTTTCATACTTTCAAGGTCGCCGTAGCCGTATTCAACTCCGACAAAATCAACGCTGCAAAGTCTTGCACCCTTTGTGTCAAACCAGGTGTCGCCTATCATAACGATACTGTCCCTGTCATTTTCAAGGCTGCCGCCCAATCTTTCAACGGCATACGGAATGAGGTCTTTTTTATCTTTTCGACTGCCGTCAAGTGTTGAACCGCAGATTGCGTCAAACATATCACGCACCCCGAGAAGTTCGGTAATTTCTTCTGCGAACTTCTCATATTTTGACGAACACACAGCAACTTTTGCACCGCTGTTTTTAAGCTTGGCAAGAACCTTGTCAATGCCGTCATAAAGTTTGTTCACAAGCTTGCCTTTGGTGTTGTAGTATTCACGATAAACCTCAACGCCTCTTGCCGACTCTTCTTCGTTAAAATGGCAGATATTGCGGAATGTATCGAGCAACGGAGGTCCGATGTACAATGTGTAATCATCAAGATTCGGCAACGGCTTGCCTATACTTTTAATTGCATTTTCAAGCGACTCTCTTATGCCGGGAGCACTTTCAATAATTGTACCGTCAAGGTCAAATAGGTAATATCTGTACTTACTCATCAAATTTGCTGTCCGCCTTCATCTGGAATTTTTCTGACTTAACGCTTACTCTTGTGTGAGTACCTCTCGCAATTTCGCCCTTTTTATCTTCGGCAAAAACTTCAAAATTAAACATTCTGCCGTCAACGCTTTTGAGGACGGCTGTCGCTGTAACCTCGGCACCGAGAGGAGTGGGGCTTGTGTGTTCAATAGAAATCATTGTGCCAACTGTTGTAAGCTCTCCGTTGTCAAGAACCTTGTCCGCAAGAGTTGCGGCGGCATTTTCCATAAGAGCCACAACACACGGAGTTGCAAGCACACAAAGACTGCCGCTGCCCATTGAAACGGCAAGATTTTCTTCTTCTACCTTAATTGTTACAGAATATGTATTTATTTCGCTCATAAAAATTTCCTTTCTTATTGTTTAAAGCAATTTTATGTGTTATACTTAACCAAGTGTGTATTACTCGTCTTTGAATTGACAGAGTAAATATCCATACGATATAATAATACAATATTCAGCTAAAATAGGCAAGCATTGCCCGAATATTATTTGAGGTGAAATAAATGAAACTCGGAATCGTCGGACTTCCAAATGTCGGCAAAAGTACTCTTTTTAACGCAATTACAGACGCAGGTGCTCAGAGTGCAAACTATCCTTTCTGCACAATTGAGCCGAATATCGGTGTTGTTGCAGTTCCCGACAAAAGACTTGATAAACTTGCAGAAATGTATGACCCTGACAAATATACTCCCGCATCAATCGAATTTGTTGATATTGCAGGTCTTGTAAAAGGTGCGTCAAAGGGCGAGGGACTCGGCAACAAGTTCCTTTCAAACATTCGTGAATGTGACGCTATCGTTCATGTTGTTCGTTGTTTTGAAAATGACGACATTATCCATGTTGAGGGCAGTATTGACCCTGCCCGTGACATTGAAACAATCAATCTTGAGCTTATTCTCTCCGATGTTGAAATGCTCGAACGCAGAATTGACAAGACAAAGAAAATGCTCAAGGGCGACAAAAAGTATCAGAAAGACATTGACCTTTTTGAAAGAGTTCTTGCCGCACTCAACGAGGGCAAGCCTGCAAGAAGCGTTGAATGTGACGATGACGAAAAGGCTATTCTTTCAGAGGTTGCTCTTCTCACAAACAAGCCTGTTATTTATGCCGCAAATATGAGTGACGAAGATTTCTCAAACGGCATCGATTCAAACGAGGGCTACAAGGCTGTTCAAAAAATTGCCGCTGAGGAACACGCAGGCGTTCTCCCAATCTGTGCTCAGATTGAGGAAGAAATCGTTGAAATGGACAAGGAAGAAAAGGAAATGTTCCTTGCCGATATGGGACTTGAAGAAAGCGGTCTTGACAGACTTATCAAGGAATGTTACGCACTTCTCGGACTTATCTCCTACCTTACAGCAGGCAAGCAGGAAGTTCGTGCTTGGACAATCAAAAAAGGCACAAAAGCACCGCAGGCCGCAGGTAAAATTCACTCAGACTTTGAGCGTGGATTTATCAGAGCCGAGGTTATCGCATATGACGACCTTATCGCTTGCGGAAGTATGACAGCCGCAAAAGAAAAAGGTCTTGTTCGCAGTGAGGGCAAGGACTATGTTATGAAAGACGGCGATGTTGTTCTTTTCAGATTCAATGTCTAATTAAATCATTGCAGTTAATGACGGTTACGAAGATTTTCGTAGCCGTTATTTTTTCCCTGTCACACATTTCTCCTTTCACAATAATATGTAGTGTAAACGAAAGGAGGTAAGCGTATGTGTAACTTTGGTAACGGCAACGGCTGCTGCTCATGGATTATTCTTCTTATCATCGTTCTCTGCTGCTGCGGCGGAAACAACGGTGGCTGTGGTTGTGGTTGTGACAACAACAGCTGTGGCTGCGGCTGCTGATAAAGCACGCTGACTAAAGCCCCATTCGGCTTTTTGCTGAGGATGTTTTAATATATAGAAAAGGGTGGATACCGTATTTTGCGATATCCACCCTTTGTTTTTGATTCAATTGAATGATACATACAAAAACGGTCGGCTTAAACAAACCGACCGTTAATATTTTTAAATTAAATCAATTCAGAAATTACTTGCCCTCTTTAACAACATCTCTGATAACCTTTGCAATGTGCGGCTGTGTAAGACCGAACTTGTCAAGGAGTTCAAGAGCAGGACCGCTGTAACCGAAACGATCGTTTACACCAATCTTTGTAACCTTAACAGGACACTCTGCACTTACAACATCACAAACAGCTTCACCAAGACCGCCGATAACATTGTGTTCCTCAATTGTGATGATTCTGCCTGTTTCCTTTGCAGCCTTTGCGATGATTTCTCTGTCGATAGGCTTGATTGTGTGGATATTGATAAGACGAGCGTTGATGCCCTCAGCCTCAAGTTCCTTAACAGCCTTTAAAGCCTCGTTTACAACAAGGCCTGTTGCGATAACAGCCACATCGTTGCCCTCGTGAAGAGTAATACCCTTGCCGAGTTCAAATGTATAAGTATCGGGATCGTTAAAGCTGTCAATAGCAAGTCTGCCAAGACGGATATAAACAGGACCGTTGTACTCGATTGCAGCCTTTGTAGCCGCCATCATCTCGTAGTGGTCAGCAGGGTTAAGAATAACCATACCCGGAATTGTACGCATAATGCCGATATCTTCAAGGCACTGATGAGTAGCGCCGTCTTCACCTGTTGAAATACCTGCATGGCTACCGGCAATCTTAACATTGAGGTGAGGATAAGCAACAGAGTTACGAATCTGCTCAAATGCTCTACCTGTTGCAAACATTGCAAATGATGCGGCAACGGGGATTTTGCCTGCTGCTGCCATACCTGCTGCAACGCCTACCATATTGCCCTCGGCAATACCGCAGTCAAAAAATCTTTCGGGGAATTCTTTCTTGAAAATTCCTGTCTTTGTAGCAGCTGCGAGGTCTGCGTCAAAAACGATAATATCTTTATTTGTCTTTGCAAGCTCACAAAGAGCCATACCAAAGCTTTCTCTTGTAGCCTTTTTAATTACCTGTGCCATCAGCAGTTGCCCTCCAATCTGTCAATTTCAGCCTGAAGCTCGGCAGTAGCCTGTTCATACTGTTCCTTGTTAGGAGCAGTGCCGTGCCAGCCAACCTGATTTTCCATAAATGAAACGCCCTTGCCCTTAATTGTCTTGGCAAGAATTGCAGTAGGCTTGCCCTTTACTGTCTTAGCCTTTTCGAGAGCTGATTCAATCTGATTGAAGTCATGACCGTCAATTTTGATTACTTCAAAGCCAAAGCTTTCAAACTTCTTGTCGAGAGGTTCAATACCTGCAACTTCTTCAACTGTACCGTCAATCTGGAGTCCGTTCTGGTCAACGATTACAACGAGGTTGTCAAGCTTGTTGTGAGATGCAAACATTGCAGCCTCCCAAACCTGACCTTCTTCTACTTCACCGTCACCGAGAACTGTATATGTGCGATAGCTCTTGTTATCAAGCTTAGCCGCAAGTGCCATACCGCAGGCAGCCGAAATACCCTGACCGAGTGAGCCTGTGCTCATGTCAATACCCGGAGTACCCTTCATATCTGGGTGACCCTGAAGCATTGCGCCTACATGACGGAGCTTTGTAAGCTCGTCCCATTCAAAAAAGCCCTTGAGTGCAAGTGTTGCATAAAGAGCCGGACAGCAGTGACCTTTTGAAAGAACAAAACGATCTCTGTCCTGCATATCGGGATTTTTAGGATCAACATTCATTTCCTTAAAGTAGAGATATGTGAAAATATCTGCTGCTGAAAGCGATCCGCCGGGATGACCTGATTTGGCATGGTAAGTGCCGAGAATTGCGCCCATTCTTGACTTTGCAGCAAGAATTTGGAGCTGCTTGATTTCTGAACTATCCATTTAATAAACCATTCCTTTCAGAATTTTGCGTAACACACGACCGTGTTATACACACCTATTTTAATTATACACAAACCAACGCAAATTTCAACATTTTTTTTGGATTTTCCAAAAATCGGACAAATTCCTTAAATTCACCCTTGAAGAAATAATTTTTTATGATATAATTTTTATGTTATCATCAAATTTTATTTTATAGAATTCTTGATAGTGATTATTTGACTCATTATTAAAACCGTTTGGAGGGAACAACAATGTTGCTTGCGGCTGATGTCGGAAATACTAATGTCAAGCTTGGCATTTTTGACGGAGATAATTTAAAATTCAAACTCCGTTTTTCGACCGATGAAAACAAAACAAGTGACGAACTTGCCGTTGAACTTTTCACATTTTTGCAAATTTATAACATTGATGCAAAAAGCATTGACGGCGCTATTATAAGCTCTGTTGTTCCAAAATTCACATATAATCTCAGAAGTGCGATTATGACCGTTACAGGCAAAAAAAGTCTGCTCATCGGTCCCGGACTCAAGACAGGTCTTGACATCAAGATTGAACATCCCGAAACTTTGGGTGCCGATATTGTTGCAGGTTGCGTAGGTGCGTGTGAAAAATACGGTGGTCCGCTCATTATGATTTTTATGGGAACTGCAACGGCGATTGTCTATGTTGACGGCAAAAACGCATATCACGGCGGTGCAATTGCCCCCGGTATGGGGATTTCTCTTGACGCACTCACAAATCAGGGTGCGTTGCTTTCTTCGGTTGATATGAAAGCGCCAAAGAAGGTAATTTCATCAAACACTTCAGACTGCATTCGTTCGGGAATTATGTTTGGAACGGCTTGTATGCTTGACGGAATGGTTGATATGTTTACCGAGGAATGCAAGACAGAATGCAAGGTTATTGCCACAGGCGGTCTTGCTCCGCTTGCAATCAAAAACTGTCGCCACGATATTATCTTTGATGAGAATATTATTCTTGACGGACTCAAGATTATTTATGAGAGAAACAAAAAATAAAACAACTTAATATACAACTTGTTTTTGAATTACTAATTTTGATACAACGGGGTTCTCCCCTTGTAAATATTATTTGCGTTTCACCTACGGAAAATGAGTAGGGAAACAGCAGGAGGAATTTTTTATGAACAAGACAGGAAACTTTTCAAAGGTGCAAAGAATGGTTATTCTTGCAGTGCTTATCGCATTGACACTTGTAATGGCACTCACACCGCTTGGCTATCTCAAGATTGGTGCGCTCTCCATTTCATTCCTTTGTATTCCGATTGCAATCGGTGCAACCGTTCTCGGTCCGACAGCAGGACTTATTCTCGGTACACTCTTTGGTATCACAAGCTTTGTACAGTGCTTTGGTATGGACGCATTCGGAACAGCAATGCTTTCAATTAACTGGTTCTACACCTTTATAATTTGTGTTGTTGCACGAGCTCTTATGGGTTGGCTCACAGGACTTATCGCAATGGGTCTTGGCAAGGTATTTGAGGGTAAAACAGTAGGCAAGTTTAATCTTAATGACCTTATCGCAACTATCCTCTGCCCTGTTATGAACACAGGCTTTTTCCTTGGCTTTATGGCAATCCTTTTCGGCAGTATCGAAGTTATGGGACTTAATGTTATCACAGCTGTGGTTATCCCTGCTCTTTCAATCAACTGCGTTCTTGAAATTATCGCTTGCTTTGTTGTCGGTTCGGCAGTAAGCATTGCAGTCAAGAAAATTGTTGCAGCAAACAAAAGTAAATAATTAACATTCAAAAACGGGCGGTTATAAAAATCGCCCGTAATTTTTTCACATTATTAAATTTTAAAAATCGGTGATGTTATGCAAAAGAAAATTCTTGAACTTATAACAAAAACAGACGGTTATGTTTCGGGCAGTGAAATTTCCGAACAGCTTGGTGTGTCAAGACAGGCTGTGTGGAAAGCAATTAACAACCTCAAGGAACAGGGCTACAAGATTGACTCTGTGACAAACCGTGGATACCGCCTCGTTGCCTATCCCCCACACCTCAACGAGCCTGCAATAAGAAAGTACCTGAAAACTTCCGTAATCGGCAAAAAACTTATTGTGCTTGACGAAGTAGGGTCAACAAACGAGTACCTAAAAAAGCTCGGTGCAGAGGGTTGCGAAAACGGCACGGTTGCCGTTGCCAGAGAACAAACTCAGGGCAAGGGCAGACTCGGCAGAGTTTGGAAGGCAAAAAAAGATGACAGCATCACCTTTTCGTTTTTGTTAAGACCGAAGATTGCCCCATCCGAGGTATCGTCAATCACTCCGCTTGCAGGTCTTGCAGTCTGCAAGGCAATCCGAGAATTCACGGGACTTGACTGCCGTATCAAATGGCCGAACGACATCATCATCGGCAAGAAAAAGCTTGTCGGTATTCTAACCGAAATGAGCGCCGAATTTGATGCAGTTGAATATGTAATTACAGGCATCGGAATCAATGCCGACACGCAGGATTTCCCCGATGACATAAAGGAAAAGGCTACATCAATTTACCTTGCAACAGGCGGTCATTTTGACAAGAACAAATTCTTTGCCTGCGTGCTTAACCACATTGAAGAAGAATTCATCAAAAACGATTTAAAGCTTTCCCCTGTCGCATTAAAGGAATACACAAGCCTTTGCGCAACAGTCGGCAGAGATATAACATTCACCAAAGACGGAAAGTCCGTTACCGCAAAAGCTGTGGGAGTAAACCCTGACGGTGAGCTTATTGCAGAACTTCCCGACAAAACCACCAAACTTATCAACTCAGGCGAAGTAACCGTACAAGGCATCTACTAACGGCATGTCGCCGTCCCCAGTTCGTGCAGACAGTTTTACAAAGTTCAAAACTATAAATGCCCGAGCGTAACATTGTCGGTTACGGTAAGACA
>CACXEX010000151.1 GCA_902766775.1 uncultured Ruminococcus sp.
ACATGGGATATGAATAATCGCGATGTTAATAAAAACGGTCTTTTGGAATATGAAGTAAATGAGGACAGTGTAACTAACAGATGCGATGAGTCCGGTATGGATAATACACCCAGATTTGACGGTGAATCCAAAATGGACTGTATTGATTTTTCCTGCTTTTTCGCAAATGATGCGATGTGTCTTTCAAAGCTTGCAACCGCAATTGGAAGAAATGATGATGCAAAGTATTGGAATGATATTTATGAAAAAACCAAAAAGGCAATTAACGGGCTTTTGTGGAATGATAAGGACGGCTTCTATTATGACAGAAGAATGGACGGAACTCTTTGTGAGGTAAAATCCGTTTCGGCATTCTTAGCTCTTTTTGCAGGTGTTTGTGATGAAAAGCAGGCGCAAGCTTTGGTGGAGCATCTTGATAATCCCAATGAGTTCGGAACACCGTTCCCCATTCCTACGGTATCGGCCGATGATAAAACATATCCTACAATGGATATGTTCAGAGGTACGGTTTGGCTTAATTTCAATTATATGATAGCCGATGGACTTGAGAAATACGGATTTGGCGAAAAGGCAAGCTATATCCGTGAAAAAACGGTTGAGCAGGTGAAAAAATGGTACTTGACAGACGGTGTCATTTATGAGTTTTATGACAGCCGTGATAAGGTTTCTCCACGCAGACTTGCACGAAAGGGAAACCCGCTCCAGCCGTATATTCCCGATATTCGCATTCAATGCGTTCACGATTTCAGTTGGGGTAGCTGTTTTGTCCCGGATATAATTATTAAGCGAAATAAATCGGATGATGCCAGATGAACTAAAATAATGCTTGTATAGCTATGAAACATAAAGATGAATATATTCTTCAAGGTGAATAACTATGGCTGATTATATTAAAGAATATGAGAAATGGTTAATAAAAACAGATAGCAAAACAAGGACTGAACTTGAAAATTTGACCGATTCGGAAATTAAAGACAGATTTTACAGACATTTAGAATTCGGAACGGGTGGATTAAGAGGCGTGCTTGGTGCAGGCATAAATCGAATGAACGAGTACATTATTGCACGGGCGACAAAAGGACTTGCCGATTACATAATGGAAAACAGCAGTGATATAAACGGGGAAAGTGTTGTTATCGCATATGATAGCCGTAACTTTTCAGATATTTTTGCAAGAAAAACGGCGGAGGTTTTAAGTGGCTGCGGTATTAAGGTGTATTTATTTGATGAATTAAGACCTACGCCTGAATTATCCTTTGCTATAAGACATTTGAATACTACGGCGGGAATTGTAATAACTGCTTCTCATAATCCTGCAGAGTATAACGGATACAAGGTCTATTGGAGCGACGGAGCGCAGATAACGCATAATATTGCATCGAGTATATTAAATAAAATTAACAGCATAGATGTTTTTGATGTAAATATAGAGCCAAACAATAGCTTGATAGAGATTATCGGCAAAGAGGTTGATGATGCGTATATTGAAAATGTTTATGCTCAATCGGTCAATCAGAATATACCGAAGAATAATTTTAAGCTTGTATACACACCGCTTCACGGGAGCGGAAACAAGCTTGTAAGAAGAATTCTTGACAGAAGTGGATTTAAAAATGTTATTATTGTAAAGGAACAGGAATTACCCGATGGCAATTTCCCGACTGTTTCTTCACCTAATCCCGAAAATAAGGAAAGCTTTGACATTGCAATTTCTGTTGCAAAGAAGAACGATGTAGACTTAATAATAGGGACAGATCCGGATTGCGACAGAATGGGGATAGCGGTTAAGGATAAAGATGGAAACTATGTAACTATGACAGGAAATCAAGTAGGCATTATGTTGCTTGATTATATTCTCTCATCAAAAAAATTACCTGAAAATCCTGCTGTCGTAACAACAATCGTATCAACCAAAATGGCAGATGCCGTTTGTGATTATTATGGTGCAAAGCTGTTCAGAACGCTCACAGGTTTTAAATTCATCGGTGAAAAAATATATGAATTTGAAAAGTCAAATGAGTATAGGTTTA
>CACXEX010000152.1 GCA_902766775.1 uncultured Ruminococcus sp.
ATAGTGCCTGGATTTACAAGAAGTGCAGTAATTTTTTCTTTAAAAGTAAGTTCACTCACAATTTCACTTTTACTTTCTTTATCAGAAATACTGAAAATATTTTCATCCTTTTTAGCAAGTACAATATATGAAATAAATCCTGCAATGCAGAAGAAAATAATCAGACTGTAACTTATTATTGTTGCAGTATAATCAGAAACAATATTTGCATCTCTTAAAATGCTCATTGTAACGGCGTAAAGATTGTTGACAAAATGGATAGCAATTGACGGAAGAATTGAATTAAACTTGCAATCAACATATGCAAATATGAGTCCCAAAATAAAGGCAAAGGGGATCTGCGAAATATTCTGATGCATTGCACCAAATAAAATAGCAGAACCGATAATTGCAATTGTGTCACCGTACTTTCTCAGCGACCCCATAACAATTCCTCTGAATGCAAATTCCTCTGCAAAAGCCGGAACGATTGCAGTAGAAATAATATTCAGTACTATATTAAGAATGCTTGAATCTCCGCCTGACAATCCCGAAGAAGTATTCTGAATTCCAAACAGTGAGAAATTGTCTGCAATGATACTCGTGGCAACATTTGCAATCATTGCACCACCCATTCCGAGAAACAGAACAGGCAACATATACCTTTGTTTAACGTATTTGGTGCTTATAATATCATTCAGATTGCATCGTGAAAGTTTAATATAAAAAAATACGGGTACAACAACAGCAAACACAGAAATGAATATATCCATAAAATATGTGACGGTACTGTAACTGTCAGAAAAAGCATAATTCCCCGAACTAAGATTTTTGAAAAATTCAACTACAATTAATGCACTGACTGTCATTGTAAGAGAGTATGCAAATACAAAAAATCCCAATCCGCTTGATTTCTGTTTGAGATTATCATATTGCATATCCTTTTTAAAATTACGGTTATAATTAAGGTTATTGCCATAAAACGGCATATGGTTACCGGAAAACTGATTATTTATCAAATTATCACATCCTTAAGGCTATTCTAACATAGAGGCATATTATTTTCAAGGAGTAAAACCTCCGTATAAAGTATTATTATTGACAAAAAATACATAAATGTGGTATCATACAGATAGTTATATCAAGGCATAAGTGCGTTTTTTACTGCGTATTTGTGCTATCGGTAAAAATAAATTTGATTACAGCTTGTAAAGTGAAGTCTAATTTGTGTTTTGAAAGGATTGTCTTACTATGGTTACAGCTATGTTATTTGCAGGCGGTATCGGTGCAAGAATGAAGTATTCCGATATGCCGAAACAGTTTCTTGAGGTTGGCGGAAAGCCGATTATTATTCACACAATGGAGCATTTTGCCCGTCATCCAAAGGTTGACGCAATTGTTGTTGCTTGTAAGGCTGACTGGATTGGTTACCTTAACGAGCTTATTGCTGCTTTTAATGTTCCAAAGGTTAAGTCTGTCGTTCCTGGTGGTGCAACCGGTTTTGATTCTATCCATAACGGTGTAATGGCTACTGCTGAATTTTCAAAAGATCCTGAGGACATTATCCTCATCTGTGACGGCGTTCGTCCTATGCTAAGCGAGGAACTCATTACAAACTGCATTAAGGATACAAAGAAGTACAAGACAGCTGTTCCTGTTACTCCGAGTATTGACTCACTTCTTTACAGTGAAGACGGTGAAACTTGTGGTAAAAGTTATCAGAGAAGCACAATGTACATCACTCAGGCTCCGCAGGGCTATACAATGGAAAGAATTCTTTGGGCCCACGATGAGGCTTTTAAGAGAGGAATTACAAACCCTGTTTCATCAAGTGAACTCTTTATTGAACTCGGTGAGAAAGTTCATCTTTTCCTTGGCGAGAGATTCAATATTAAAGTAACAACACCTGAGGATCTTACAACATTGCGTTCCCAGTTCTATTATGAAAACTATAAGCAGTTTGCAAAGGAAGAACTTAAATATGGATTATAATGTTCAGAGCAATATAAAAAAGACGGTTTTCTCTGATGTTAAAGAGATTACAGATACAAATGTTGATTGGAACAGATTTGACGGCAAAACTGTTCTTATAACAGGTGCAGGCGGTTTTATCGGCTACTATCTCGTTCTTACATTTCTTGCAAGAAATGACCTTTATAACAATAATATCAAGGTTCTTGCATTTGTAAGAAACAGAGAGAGAGCCGAGAAAAAGTTCGGTGTACTTCTTGCAAGAAATGACATTGAACTTGTTGTTGCCGATGTTACAAATAAGATTGAATGCGAAAGAGCAGATTTTATTATTCACGCCGCAAGTCAAGCAAGTAACATTCAGTTTGAGACCGATCCTGTTGGCACTATTAATGCTAATCTCAGCGGTACATCAAACATTCTTGATTTTGCTCTTGAAAGCAAAAGTGAGTCTGTACTCGTTGTTTCAAGCCTTAAAGTTTACGGTGCTTTGCATAACGGTAAAAACAGCATTTCCGAGGATGACATTGGTTATATTGATTTTACTTCATACAAAAATTGTTATGCAGTGGGCAAGAGGGCGTCTGAAACTCTTGCCGCAAGCTATTGCAAACAGTTTGGACTCAATGTAAAGATTGCAAGACCAAGCTATATTTATGGTGCAAGCAGTCTTACAGATGACCGTGTTTGGGCTCAGTTCATTGCGAATGTTGTCCGTCACGAAAATATTCTTCTCAAGAGCAATGGTGCGGCTAACCGTTCGTTCTGCTATGTAACAGATACAGTTTCTGCTCTCATATACATTATGCTCAACGGTGAAAATGTTACTCCGTATAACATTTCTTATGAGAAGTCTGACACTACTATAAGAAATTTTGCCAAGACTGCATGTGAAGTTTTCCCTGAGAGAAATATGACTTTGGCTTTTGCTAATCCTGAGGATGAGAAAGAGCCTGAGGTTGATACTTCCGCTCTTGCGAAAACTCCCGAAATTCTTGACAGTTCAAGACTTCGTGCTCTCGGTTGGAAACCTCTTGTTGATCTTAAAGAAGGAATAAGAAGGGCTGTCGGCATTCTTGAAGAAGATTAAAATTTAACAATAGAAATTAGGAATACAGTTATGTCTGAGTTTTTACTTAACCAATTTGAACAGGACAGAGCGCTTGTAGCTTTGCGTTATAAAAATTTGAATATCCGTAAATTATTCGGAAAATCTGTTTTTATAGCAGGAGGCGGTGAACTCGCTTTTTCTCTTGTATCATCACTTCGTATGGTTAACTTAAAAAAACAAGCAGGCATAGCTGTATTTTTGCTTGTAGACGATAATGAAAAATATGACAGAAGATTTGACTGCATCAATTCGTCCGATTTTTCTATCGTAAAGTATTCTTCGCTTGATTCAGTTGATAAAAGCGGAGATATACTCATTGAAACAGGATTTTCACTTCCTGATAGAGTTGGAAGTGCCGATGTATTTAAAAAAAATATCAATAGGGCAAAGAATATTATTTCGGCTATCAAGGCGTTAAAGGTAAAAGAAACTGTTCTTTTATCTGATGCTTCTGCTTACGGAAAACTTGGAAAAGATCTTGTTATTTCCGAAAAAGAAAAAACACATTCTGATTTTTCTTTTGATTCATTGAAAGCAATGCTTATTCAATCGGTTGAAAATCTTTATTTTTCTGCATCTCATATGTACGACTTTTCAATCAAATCAGTAAGATGCGGCAAGATTATTTCTGCAGATTCAAATTCCGATTTTGTTAAAAATATGCTTGAATCGGCTGTCCACGGCAAAACTCTGAATGTCAAGAATAAATCGCCGAAAGTGTCTTATATAAGTATTAATGACCTGATTTCTGCTGTTTTATTTGTTCTTTGTAACGGAGGAAACGGTCAGGCATACAATGCTTGTTCAGATGATTCAACCGTAAATTCGGCTGAATTTGCACTTGCACTTTCGGATGCATTTGAAAAGAGTGATGTCAATATAACATCTGTTGGCGGTTTTACAGACGGTTGTGCCGTTGATTGTACAAGACTGAAAAAACTTGGTTGGTTATCAATGGTAAATTATAAAGACGCACTTCTTATTTCGGGACACGAGATGATGAACGATAACAGCGTATTTATGTTTTCTGATTCATATGACGGCAAACTTAATGATATTCAGCAAATACTTCTGGGCTTTTTACTTGAAGTTGACAGAATTTGCAAAAAGCATAACATTAAGTATTTTCTCGGCGGAGGAAGTCTTTTGGGTGCAGTAAGACATAAAGGCTTCATTCCGTGGGATGACGATGCGGATGTTATGATGCTTAGAAAGGACTATGATAAGTTTCTTTCGGTATTGCCGAATGAATTGCCAAATTACCTTTTTGCACAGACTCAGGAGAATGAAAAAGACAGCCATTTTCCTTTTACTAAACTGCGAATAAACGATACTTTGCTTTCAACGGAATTTACATCAAGATTTCCGAATATACACAACGGAATTTTTCTTGATGTGCTTGCACAGGATTACACTTCAAACAATGCCTTTTTACGAAAAATTCATATGAAAGCGACCGCAAGTTCAAGGTGGCTGGTGCTTGATAAGTGGAGGGGTACTTCGGTAAATGCGAACAGCAGATTTTCGTCTTTGTGCGCAAATATTCTGAGAAAAATATTTCCACTCGGCTTTTTACAAAAGGTTCAGAACAAACTTATTTCACTTCATAAGAATATGAAAAATCCAAAATATCTCTTTGACAGTATGGGAAGAAATGTTTCAAGAGGAGCTTTTCCTGCCGAATGGCTTGATGAGGCGATATGGGTTGATTTTGAAAACACAAAACTTCCGATTCCTAAAGAATACGATAAGTATCTTAAATATCTTTATGGGGACTATATGGAGATGATTCCCGTAAGTGAAAGACATGTAAGTCATGATATAAAGCAAATTGACCTTGGTGAATATGCAGGTTATATTTGCAATGGCAGTTTTGCAAATTCTAAAAAATAATTTTAATTTGTCAAAATTAATACTTGACAAATAATTGTGTATGTAATATAATGTTTGAGTAAAACAAAGCAAAGCAGAAATGCTTTCACCTGTGGGGTGTCGTCTGCACGGGTCAATACCAAAGTTATTTTTAGTATTGTGATGCGGACGGAGTGTTTCTGTCCGCATTTATTGTTTTTTATGAGACTTTGGAGGTGTTTACCCATCAGCAAGAAAGAAATTCAGATTAACGAAGAAATCCGTGACAAAGAGTTGAGAATTATCGGCTCTGATGGTCAGCAGCTTGGCATTATGTCAGCTAAAGAAGCACTTGATTTGGCAGAACAGAAGAACCTTGACTTGGTTAAAATTGCTCCGCAGAGCAATCCTCCTGTATGCAAAATTATGGATTACGGAAAATACCGTTTTGAACAGGCTAAAAGGGAAAAGGAAGCAAGAAAAAATCAGAGAGTTGTTGATATCAAGGAAGTAAGGCTTTCTCTTAATATCGATACACACGATTTTAATACAAAGCTTAATAATGCTCTGAAGTTTATCAAACACGGCGATAAGGTTAAGGTTTCAATTCGTTTCAGAGGTCGTGAAATGGGTCACCCTGAAATCGGTCTTGAAACAATGAAACGATTTGCTGATGCCTGCAGTGAAACAGCTGTTGTCGAAAAGCCTGCAAAGCTTGAAGGCAGAAATATGCTTATGTTTCTTGCACCAAAGACTAATAAGTAATTAAAGCTAAGGAGGATATTAATATGCCTAAAATTAAAACTCACAGCGGTGCCAAAAAGAGATTCAAACTTTCTAAGAATGGTAAGGTTATCCGTGCTCACGCTAACAAAAGTCACATCTTGAACAAGAAGACAACAAAGCGTAAAAGAGGTCTTCGCCAGACTGTTGTTGCTGATAAGACAAATACAGCTCAGCTCAAGCGTCTTATTCCTTACAAATAATCACTGAGGACTACTAACTAACATAAACGGAGGTAATATATAATGGCACGAGTAAAAGGTGCGATGATGACTCGCAAAAGAAGAAAAAAGACATTAAAGCTTGCTAAGGGCTACTGGGGTGCAAAATCAAGACACTTTAAAATGGCTAAACAGGCTGTTATGAAGTCCGGCAACTATGCATATATCGGCCGTAAGCAGAGAAAGAGAGATTTCCGTCGTCTTTGGATCACTCGTATTTCAGCTGCTTGCAAGGCTAACGGCACAAACTATTCAACTTTCATGAACGGCTTGAAGAAGGCTGGCATTGCTCTTAACCGTAAGATGCTCTCTGAAATTGCAATTTCAGACCCTGCTGCTTTTACTTCACTTGTTGAACAGGCTAAGAACGCTTAATTTAACTTACTTTGTAATTGCGTTTGGGTTATCCCAAACGCAATTGTTTTTTACAAGAATTTGGATGGTTTTATGACTATACTTTCAAGCAAAGATAATTCTAATATAAAAAATGCCGTAAAGCTCAGAAAAAGTGCAAAACACAGGCGTGAATCCGGACTTTTTATTGCAGAGGGTGTTCGCATTTGTATGGATGCAATGCTCAGTAAGGCGCATATTGATACCTTTTTTGCAAGTGAAAAGGCAAGCGAAAAATATGCGGATGATTTTTTAAAACTGCAAAAATATTCTGACAAAACATTTATTGTATCTGATAAAATATTCAATCAGATGTGTGATACTGAGTCGCCTCAAGGCTTTCTTTGCGTTATAAAAGCACTTGACAAAAACGGCTCTTTTGATAAAATAAAGACTGGTGACAAATTTTTGGCACTTGATAACTTGCAGGATCCGAGTAATTTGGGTACAATTCTGAGAACTGCTGAGGCTCTGAATGTTTCAGGCGTTGTCCTTTCTGCTGATTGTTGTGACATTTACAGTCCAAAGGTTGTACGAGGCAGTATGGGTGCTGTTTTCAGAATCCCATTTGTTATATCAAACACGATTGCAGATTATCTGAATACTCATACTGAACTTGAATCGTATGCGGCGGTTGTGTACTCATCAGCCGACAAGATTACCAAAACTACTTTTGTTTCACCTTGTATTGTTGCAGTCGGTAATGAAGGCAATGGACTTAAAGATGAAACAATAAGTGCCTGTAAGCATAAAATTACTATTCCTATGACAGGAAGAGCAGAGTCGCTCAATGCTGCGGTTGCGGCGTCAATAATAATGTGGGAAATGATGAAATGATTTCGCGTAATGCCCGTTACTGGATATGGATTACCCTTGCAATAGGTTATAATAATCCAAAGGTAAAGAAAATATCCGAAATGTATTCCGACGTATCTGATTTTTATAACGGTGGTATTTCGGAGTGGCGTCTTTGCGGAATTTTTTCACAAAAAGACCTTGAAAAATTTTATTCGACAAGTCTTGAAGATGCTCAGAAAATTATAGACAGGTGTATTGAATGTAATTATTCGATATTATGTATTGATGATGAATTGTTCCCTAAATGTCTTTATAATATTGAATGTCCTCCTGCTCTTATATATGTAAACGGTGTTATGCCTGATGTTGACAATACATTTTCAATCGGCATTGTCGGTACTCGCAGAGCAACTAAGTACGGAATAGAAAATTCCTACCGTTTTGCATATGCACTCTCAAAATACGGTACAATCATAGTTAGCGGAGGAGCTTTGGGTGTTGACGGTGCGTCACACAGAGGTGCTCTTGCCACTGACGGTATTACAATTTGTGTCAGAGGTTGCGGACTGAATTGTTCATACCTCAGAGAAAATGCAGACATAAGAAATACCATTCCCAAAAGAGGTGCTGTCATCTCGGAGTATCCTCCCGATGAAACACCGAGAAATTACTATTTCCCTGCTCGTAACAGAATTATAGCCGCCTTATCGGACGGTTTGCTCGTTATGGAAGCAGGAAAGAAGAGCGGTTCTCTTATTACCGCTAACCTTGCCGCAGAACAAGGCAAAACAATTTTCGCCTTACTCGGCAATAACAGCCCTCAAAATGAAGGCTCAAACACTCTTATAAAAGAAGGTCTTGCCATACCTGTTACCGATTTTATGGATATACTCTGTGAATTTGATAACCTGTATGCAACCAATGATGAATTTGATATTGACAATATCTCTCTTGCAGACACAGGAAGTTTTCCTGTTAAGGGCATAAAAAGACAACCTTCTGCAAGAATTTATGTAAACAAACCAATTGCAGAGCAGCCTGCAAAAACTGTAAAAGTTGAAGAAACAGCTGCTAAACCAACTCATAAAGAAAATTTGGATTTGCCAAAAACAGCTCAGGATGTGTATGAATACATCGGTAATGAGCCTGTTCATATAGATAAGATTTCAGCGGATTTGAACATTCCCGTGTTCAAGGTGCTGACTGCCCTCACAATGCTTGAAATGAAAGGTCTTGTTTCGGCGTTACAGGGAAGAAATTATATTTTAAAATAGATTTTACCGAATGTTATATTCGTTATTCGATATTTCGTTGTCCTCATCAGTTTTATGTACTTAGTAGCGGGGACAGAAAGGCAGTGAAAACATATGTCAGATTTAGTAATTGTTGAGTCACCTGCGAAGGCGAAAACAATTAAAAAGTATCTTGGTAGCGGTTATGAAGTTGTTGCTTCAATGGGTCATGTTCGTGACCTTCCAAAGTCAAGATTAAGTGTTGATATAAAAAAGAACTTTGCTCCAAAGTATGAAATTATAAAAGGAAAAGAAAAACTTGTTGACGATTTAAAATCAGCCGCTGAAAAAAGCGACCACATTTATCTCGCAACCGACCCTGACCGTGAGGGAGAGGCAATTTCATGGCATCTTGCTTACATTCTCGGTTTGCCTACTGATGAAACAAACCGCGTTGAATTTAATGAAATTACAAAATCCGGTGTTACAAACGGTATGAGTCATCCAAGATCAATTAATATTGACCTTGTAAACGCTCAGCAGGCAAGAAGAATTCTTGACAGACTTGTTGGTTATAAGCTTAGTCCGTTTATTTCACAAAAAATCAGAAGAGGTCTTTCGGCAGGTCGAGTTCAGTCTGTTGCTGTAAGAATTATTGTTGACAGAGAAGAAGAAATCAGAAAGTTTAAGCCTGAAGAATACTGGTCAATTGACGCAAAGTTTATTCCAAAGGGCAGCAGAAAATCTTTTTCTGCATCTTTATATTCCGATGAAAACGGTAAAATAAAAATCACAAACGGTGAACAGGCTGATAAAATTGAGGCTGATCTCAAAGATGCCGAGTATGTAATTACAAAAGTAAAGAACGGCACTAGAAAGAAATCTCCTGCACCGCCGTTTATAACTTCAACTCTCCAGCAGGAAGCATCGAGAAAACTCGGCTTCCAGTCAAGAAGAACAATGAAAGTTGCTCAGGAACTCTACGAAGGTGTTGATATCGAAGGTATGGGTGCAACCGGTCTTATCACATATATGAGAACCGACTCACTCAGAATTTCAAATGTTGCTATTGAAGAAGTAACCGAATATATTAAAAATGCCTATGGTGAAAAGTTCCTTCCGCCAAAGCCAAGATTCTTTAAGTCAAGAAGTAATGCGCAGGACGGTCACGAAGCAATAAGACCGTCAATGCCTTCACTTACTCCGGACAGCGTAAAGGCAAGTCTTACATCTGATCAGTATAAGCTTTATAAGCTTATTTGGAACAGATTTACTGCATCACAGATGGCTGATTGTATTCAGAAAACCACACAGGCTGATATTGTCGCCAACGGCTATACATTCAAGGCATCAGGTTACAGAGTAGATTTTGAAGGCTTTACTACACTTTATGTTGAAAGTAAGGATGTTGAAGAAGAAAAGACTACACAACTTCCTCCACTTGAAAAAGATATGACAGTAAGATGTAAAGAACTGAAAAAGAATCAGCACTTTACACAGCCACCGGCAAGATATACCGAAGCATCGCTTATCAAAGCACTTGAAGAGTATGGAATCGGCAGACCGTCAACTTATGCTGCAACTATTACAACAATTACAAGTCACGAATATGTAAAGCGTGAAGGCAAAAGCCTCGTCCCGACAGAACTCGGAGAAGTTACAACTAATCTTATGAAAGAGCGTTTTCCGAAAATTGTAAATGTTAAATTTACAAATCAGATGGAAGAGGACCTTGATAAGGTTGAAAAAGGAACAGAAGAATGGCACGCTTTGCTAAGTAATTTCTACGGCGATTTTGATAAAACTCTCAAAAAAGCAAAAGCAGATATGGAAGGTGTGAAACTTCACCTGAAAGAAGATGAAACCGACATCATCTGCGACAAATGCGGTCGTCAGATGGTTGTAAAAGTCGGCAGATACGGTAAGTTTATTGCCTGTCCCGGATACCCTGAATGTAAAAACATTATCAAATATGTAGAAAAAACGGGTGTAAAATGTCCGAAGTGCGGTGGCGACGTTATTGTAAAGCATACAAAAACAAAGAGAATTTTCTATGGTTGCTCCAACTATCCTAAATGTGATTTCGTAAGTTGGAATGAACCGACAAACGAGAAATGTCCGCAGTGCGGAGGAATCCTTTTCAAGAAAAAAGGCAAGAAGCCGACATTGTTCTGTGCAACAGAGGGATGCGGTTATACTAAAACAGCAGATACGGATGATAAATAAATGCATATTAATGTAATCGGTGCAGGACTTGCAGGTTGTGAGGCGGCAATGCAAATTGCTTCACAGGGCATAGAAGTGCATCTTTATGAAATGAAACCGAATAAAAAAACTCCTGCTCATCATACCGAAAAGTATGCCGAGTTGGTTTGTTCAAATTCTCTCAAAGCATTGCGTGTAGAAAGTGCCGCAGGTCTTTTAAAAGAGGAAATGCGCAGACTTAATTCTTTTCTTATGAAGTGTGCAGATGCTTGCAGAGTTCCTGCAGGCGGAGCGCTTGCTGTTGACAGAGATATTTTTTCATCTCTTGCAACAGAGGGCATAAAGAATAATGAACTCATAAAGGTTTACGAAGAAGAAGTTTGTGAAATTCCGAAAGATGAAATCACGGTTGTAGCAAGCGGTCCTCTTACTTCTGAACCGCTTGCCGAATATATAAGAGGAATGTTCGGTTCTTCTCTTTCGTTTTTTGATGCAGCCGCTCCTATTGTAACTGCCGAAAGCATTGATATGGAGTATGCTTTTTGTGCGTCAAGATATGACAAGGGCGACGGTGACGATTATATCAATTGCCCGATGAACAAAGAAGAGTACGAGACTTTCTACAATGAACTTGTATCTGCAGAAAGAGCGCCTTTGCATGATTGTGATGTCAGCAATCCGAAAGTGTATGAGGGCTGTATGCCTGTGGAGGTAATGGCTCAAAGAGGTGAGGGAACACTTCGTTTTGGACCTATGAAACCTGTCGGTCTTGTAAACCCGAAAACAGGTCACAGACCTTGGGCAGTTCTTCAGCTCAGAAAAGAAAATAAAGTGGGTAATATGTACAATCTCGTAGGTTTTCAGACTAATCTTAAATTTCCCGAACAAAAGCGAGTATTTTCACTTATTCCTGCACTTCATAATGCGGAATTTGTCCGTTACGGTGTAATGCACAGAAATACTTTCCTTGATTCGCCAAGAATTCTTAACAGCGATTTTTCTGTTAAGGATAATCCTAATCTTTTCTTTGCGGGTCAAATTACAGGCGTTGAGGGATATATGGAGTCAGCCGCATCAGGAATTATGGCTGGTATAAATGCTTGTCGAGTTGCTAAGTGCGAAAGCACAATTACATTGCCAAATGATACAATGATTGGCGCACTTTCGGCATACATCTCCGATTCATCGGTTAAAAAGTTTCAGCCAATGGGCGCAAATTTCGGAGTTTTGCCTGAGCTTGAAAACAGACCGAGAGATAAAAAAGAGCGTGGTGCGGCTTATTCTGCAAGAGCGCTTGACAGTCTTGAAAGCTATTTGAAAAATATATAAGGTGAATGGAATGAACATAATTGTTGACGCATTCGGCGGCGACAATGCACCTTTGGAAATTATCAAAGGATGTGTTGAGGCAGTTGCCGAATATAATATAAATATAACTTTGACAGGTGATAAAACCGAAATTAAAAATGTATTTTCGGAAAACTCACTTTCAATGAATAATATTGAAATCTGTCATTGTACACAGAAAATTACAATGGAAGATTCTGCAGAGTCTGTTCTTAAAGAGAAAAAGGACAGTTCTATGGCAGTAGGTCTTCGTTTGCTTAACGAGGGCAAGGGTGATGCCTTTGTCAGTGCAGGAAACAGCGGTGCATTGTGCGTTGGTGCAACCATTGCGATAAAGAGAATTAAAGGAATCAAACGCCCTGCATTTGCTCCTGTTATGCCGTCTGAAAGCGGATTCTTTATGCTTATGGACGGCGGCGCAAATATCGAATGCCGTCCTGAAATGCTCTATCAGTTTGCTGTTATGGGCTCAATATATATGGAAAAAGTTATGGGTATCAAAAATCCCCGTGTCGGACTTGCCAATGTAGGTGCAGAAGAACACAAGGGAACAGAACTTTACAGAAATACCCGTGAACTTCTTCAAAACAGCAACCTCAATTTTATCGGTAATGTTGAGGGCAGAGATATTCCTAACGGAGTGTGTGATGTCGTAGTTTGTGATGGCTTTACTGGTAACTTAATCCTCAAAACATATGAGGGTGTTGCTCTTGTTATGATGAAGCAGATCAAGAATATATTTATGGGCAGTGTCAAAGGTAAACTTGCCGCAGGTCTTGTTATGAAAGACCTTAAAAATATGAAGACACATTTTGACTATAACAGATACGGTGGTGCACCTATTCTCGGTGCGTCAAAACCTGTGTTTAAAGCACACGGAAGTGCTAAGGCTGTCACAGTTAAGAATGCAATCAGACTTTCTGTTGAATATGTAAAAGCAAATGCTATTGAAGCGATTTCTTCATCACTTTAATTTTTGCAAATAATGTCGCTTTAGGAGTTTTATAATGGAAGATTTACAGAATAGAATCGGTTATACTTTTAAAAATACAGATTTGCTTACAGAGGCGCTTACACACTCTTCTTATGCAAATGAACATAAAGCAAAACATATAAAATACAACGAAAGACTTGAGTTTCTCGGTGATGCAGTACTTTCAATTGTGGTTTCTGATTACATTTTCAAGCATTGTCCCGAACTTCCCGAGGGTGAGTTGACAAAGCTCAGAGCATCACTTGTCTGCGAAAAAACTCTTTTTGAATTTGCAAAGCAGATTGAACTCGGAAAGTACCTTGTATTAAGCAAAGGCGAAAGAAATAACGGCGGTGCAGAACGTCCGTCAATTCTTTCAGATGCCTTTGAGGCTTTGATTGCAGCAATTTATATTGACGGTGGTATTGATCCTGCATCGAAACATATTCTTAATTTTGTAATTCCTGCAATCAATAACTCAAAGAAGAAAAAACTTAACGATTACAAAACCGCCTTGCAGGAGATTATCCAGAAGAATCCAGGTGAGCAGCTTGAATATGTTCTCGTTGGTGAAAGCGGTCCTGATCATAACAAACACTTTGTTGTTGAAGTTCATCTTAACAGCAATGTGATTGGCAAAGGCGGCGGAAGGAGTAAGAAAGAAGCAGAACAACAAGCCGCAAGAGAAGCTTTGGAGCTGATGGGTTATTAAACACAGTAATGTATCAATTTTTATTCCGCACAACGGCTGTCCGCATATGTGCAGCTTTTGTAATCAGAACAAGATAACAGGCCAGTCATATCAACCGACTCCTCTTGATGTTGAACAGACACTTGATAAGGCAATTTCTGATTTGGGTGAACGCTCTAAAAATGCTGAAATAGCATTTTTTGGCGGAAGCTTTACTGCTATTGACAGAACTTATATGTTATCCCTTCTTGATGTTACTAAAAAGTACAGAAATAGCTTTTGCGGAATAAGAATTTCTACCCGTCCCGATTATATTGACAAAGAAGTTCTTGATATTTTAAAAAGCTATGGTGTGACATCAATTGAGCTTGGTGCGCAATCTATGTCAGCTGATGTACTGCTTGCAAATGACAGAGGACACAGTGCAGAAGATGTTTTTAAAGCATCACAGCTTATTAAAAGTTACGGCTTTTCACTTGGCTTGCAGATGATGACGGGACTTTATAAATCTGATGTTCAAAAGGATTTATATACAGCCGAAACTTTTGTTAAAATAAATCCCGATACCGTGAGAATCTATCCCACGGTTATTATGAAAGATACAACGCTTGCCGACCTTTATCTTAACGGTGAATACATTCCGTACAGTCTTGAAAAGTCCGTCAATCTTTGCTCAAAGCTGATTGAACTTTTTGAAAGAAACAATATAAAAATTATTAGGCTCGGACTTCATTATTCCGACAGCCTTGTAAATAACAGCTACGGTGACAATTATCACCCTGCTTTTAAGGAATTGTGTGAAAATAAGCTTTTTTACGATAAGTTTATCGAAAAAGCAAAAGATTTTTCTAATCCGAATGAAATTAAAGAGGTTGTTATAAATCAAAAATCTCTTTCAAAATTTCTCGGACAAAAGAAAAGTAATGTAAAAAAATTAAATGAACTCGGATATAATTTTTCAGTTTGTTTTGACGATACTTTGCAGAAATATGAATTATGTTTAAAATAGGAGCTTGCTGATGCGATTAAAGTCTTTGGAAATTCAAGGTTTCAAGACCTTTCCCGATAAAACTAAATTATCTTTTGAACAGGGAATTACCTCCGTTGTAGGCCCTAACGGTTCAGGCAAAAGTAACATCAGTGATGCTATCCGCTGGGTTCTCGGTGAACAGTCACCAAAGAGCCTTCGTTGTGCCAAAATGGAAGATGTTGTCTTTAA
>CACXEX010000153.1 GCA_902766775.1 uncultured Ruminococcus sp.
AGTAACAGGAAAGGATAATTATTTTACAATGGATAAATTTACCATAGAAAACATGAATCTTTACTACGGAAAATTTCATGCGTTAAAAGATGTAAATATCCGTATGAAGAAAAACAGAATCACAGCTTTCATCGGCCCGTCAGGCTGCGGTAAGTCAACTCTTTTAAAATCACTTAACAGAATGAACGACCTTGTTGAGGGTTGTAAGATTACAGGCGACATTCGCCTTGACAACGAGGATATTTATGGCGATATGGATGTAAATATTCTTCGTAAAAGGGTTGGTATGGTTTTTCAGAAGGCTAATCCGTTCCCGATGAGCATTTACGATAATATTGCTTTTGGTCCCCGTACACACGGAATAAAGAGCAAGCGTGAGCTTGATCAGATTGTTGAGGAATCTTTGCGTGACGCAGCAATCTGGGATGAACTCAAGGACAGACTCAAAAAGAGCGCCCTCGGTCTTTCGGGTGGTCAGCAGCAGCGACTTTGTATTGCAAGAGCGCTTGCCGTTAAACCCGAAGTTCTTCTTATGGACGAGGCAACATCTGCTCTTGACCCGATTTCAACAGGTAAAATTGAGGAACTTTGTCTGAAACTTAAGAATGACTACACAATCGTTATGGTAACACATAATATGCAGCAGGCTCTGCGTATTTCAGATGAAACAGCATTCTTTTTACTCGGTGAAATGGTTGAATGTAACTCAACCGACGCAATTTTCTCAAATCCTCAGGATAAGCGTACCGAAGAATACATTACGGGAAGGTTTGGCTAATGAGAGAATATTTTGACAAAGAACTTACACAGCTTAACGACAATCTTATTGAGATGGGCGGTTTTGTTGAACAGGCAATCAAGAACACCATGCGAATGATTATTAACGGCGAAGATTTGCTTGATACAGCAAGAGAACACGAAAGCCGTATTAATGAGGCAGAAAAGGCAATTCAGAATCAGTGTCTGCGACTTCTTCTTCATCAGGCACCGGTTGCTCACGACCTCAGATATGTTTCAGCCGCACTCAAGATGATTACCGACCTTGAAAGAATCGGCGATCAGGCAATTGATATTGCAGAAATGTCGGTTTATATCAAGGATAAGAAAGAAGTGTTCAACCTTACTCACATTGCCGAAATGGCTGATAATGCCTCAAAGATGGTGACTGAGGCTATTGACGCTTTTGTAAAGAGTGACATTGAACTTGCCAAAAAGGTAAGCCGTCAGGACGACATTGTCGATGAACTCTTTAACCGTTCAAAGAATGAAACGGTTGAGCTTATTCACAAAAACAAGGAACTCGGTTCGGAGGCTCTTGATATTGTTATGATTGCAAAGTATCTTGAAAGAATTGCAGACCATGCGGTCAATGTTGCAGAGTGGGTTGCATTTTCAATTACAGGCAGTTGTGATTTGTCCGACTGATATATTTTGCTTTAAAAACGGGAGCATAGTTTTATGCTCCTGATTTTTTCTTTACATTTATGTAAAAAAAGTCTATAATTATGGCAGATGTTCCGATTTAAATTAAGTGCAGATGCCCAATTGCGGTGCATTTAAAATTCACATTTGTTGTGGGAGAGTATTAGATGTTAATTTACATTGTTGAAGACGATACCGATATCAGAGAACTTGAAACATATGCGCTCAAGAACAGCGGATATGAGGTTCAGAGCTTTGGCGAAAGCAAAAGCTTTTTCAAGGCTTGTGCAGCCGAGATTCCTCAGCTTGTAATTCTTGATGTTATGTTGCCCGATTTTGACGGACTTTCCGTGCTCGAAAAAATGCGTAAAGATGCCGTGACAAAAAATGTTCCCGTTATCCTTGTTACCGCAAAAGGCAGTGAAATGGATAAGGTAAAAGGTCTTGATATGGGTGCTGACGATTATATTACAAAACCGTTTTCCGTTCTTGAACTTATTTCAAGAGTTCGTGCAATCCTCCGCAGATGTTCTGTTGACGACAGACAGGATGTTATAAAGCTTGGTCAGATTGTTTTTGACGATTCAAAGCACATTGTAACAAGCTGCGGCGAGGAATGTAACCTCACTTTCAAGGAATACGAACTTTTAAAGTATCTTCTCAAAAATAAAGGAATGGCACTTACCCGTGAAAATATCATTCTCAATGTGTGGGGATACGATTTCGAGGGCGAGAGCAGAACGGTTGATATGCATATTACAACCCTCAGACAGAAACTCGGCAGTTGCGGAAATCTTATCAAAACCGTGAGAAATGTCGGATATAAGGCGGGGGAATAAAGTGAAACTGAGTAAAAAGCTTTTAAAAAACTTTTCGGTTATCGCTGTGGTATCAATTCTTTTGACGGCTGTTTTTTCAACAGCCGCTTTCTGGTTTGTGTTCTCTGATGAACAGGAAGCAGAGGTTCAGCAATATACCGACAAAATCGTAAGCGTTTATAATGCCAACAATAAGATTGACCTATCCGAAAATTACGGAATAGGTGATTTTCGTGTTACCTTGATAAAAAGTGACGGTTCGGTTGTGTCTGACAGTGTTGACGAAGATGTTAAATCTATGCCTAATCACAGTGATCGTCCAGAATTTGAACAGGCAATCAAATACGGCAACGGTTCAAGCCACAGAATGTCGGAAACTTTGAATAAAATAACATACTATTATGCAGAAAAGACCTCGGACGGTTCTGTTATCCGTGTTGCAAAGACAATTGACAGTATTTACGGTATTTTTCTTTTTGTAATTCCGTCTGTAATTATCATAATGCTTTGCGTGTTCATTGTTTGCACGATTATGTCAAAACATTCCACAAGGAAAATTGTAGAACCGATAAAAGAAATGGCTGAGAACGGAAACAGCTCACCGTACGATGAATTGCTCCCACTTTCACAGAAAATTGCAAGTCAGCAAAAACAGATAAGAAAACAGATGCGCCGCCTTCAGTTTGAAAAGGATAAAATCTCAACTCTTATTGAAAATATGGCGGAAGGATTTATTCTTATTGATGTTGATAAAAAGGTACTTATGAGCAACTATTCTGCATCAAAACTTCTCGGTGCGGAGGATGACGGTGTTACCGATAAAACTTTGATTGCTTTTTCACGAAATGAAGTTCTCAACGAGTGCGTTGACAAGGCTCTTGCGGGTGAAAGTAAAAACGGTGACACAACTGTAAAGGGAAGAGCATTGCAGATTATTACCAATCCCGTTTATTCAAACGGCGCTTGTAACGGTGCTATTTGTCTTATTATTGATGTTTCGGCTAAGAAAAAGGCCGAGAAAATGCGCCGTGAATTTACAGCAAATGTAACACACGAGCTGAAAACACCGCTGACTTCAATCTCGGGTTATGCCGAAATTATTGCAAGCGGTCTTGTAAAACCCGATGATATTCCAAATTTTGCAAATAAAATTCACAAGGAATCGGGCAGATTGCTCTCTCTCATCAGCGATATTATGGAACTTTCTCAGCTTGACGAAAAGTTCAGTGATGAAGAATTTGTTCCGGTTGATCTTGCGGCTGTTGCAACAGAGGTTGCAGAGGATCTTCGTTCAAATGCCGAAAAGCACGGAATTACAATCAGTCTGAATCTTGAAACTGCGATTATAAAAGGTAACCGTAATCAGCTTTATGAGCTTATTTACAACCTTTGCGACAACGCTATCCGTTATAACCGCGAAAACGGTTCGGTAAAGATTACAACGGGTGATATCTGTGAACATCCGTTTGTCAGTGTTGCCGATACGGGAATAGGTATTCCTGAAAAACACCATAAGCGTGTGTTTGAACGCTTTTACCGTGTTGACAAGAGCCGTTCAAAAGAAACAGGCGGCACAGGTCTTGGCCTTGCAATTGTAAAGCATATCACTGAAAGACACGGCGGAGAAATTTCGCTTGAAAGCAGTGATCAGGGAACGACCTTTACCGCAAGGTTCTAATGTAAAAACTTTTTTACAATCTTTTATAGACAAAATAAATTTCGAACGATACTGCACATACTATATTGTGCAGTATCGTTTTTTTATTGCTCAAATAATGTGTTTTTACAAATCTCACATAAAAAATACTCTGCTTCGACAAATTTCAAAGATATTCACCAAGCTTTCAGACTTTACAAATTCTTTACAATTCATTGACAATCCTATGACTTTAGTTTAATATTATTGATGATAAAGGAGAGTATGTATTTATGGATTTGTTTATGGTTTTACAACTGCTCTGCGGTCTTGCGCTCTTTTTGTTCGGTATGAACTCAATGGGAGACGGCCTTGAGAGCTTATCCGGCGGTAAACTTGAAAAGACTCTGGAAAAAATGACTAACAGCACTATGAAGGGCTTTTTACTCGGTGCGGCGGTTACTGCGGTAATTCAGTCATCTTCGGCAACAACAGTTATGGTTGTCGGCTTTGTAAACTCAGGAATTATGAAGCTCCGTCAGGCAATCGGTATTATTATGGGTGCCAATGTCGGTACGACAATCACTTCGTGGATTTTGAGCCTTTCAGGCATTGAGGGTGACAGCGTAGTTATGAGGCTTTTAAAGCCGTCATCATTCTCTGCTATATTTGCTTTTGTCGGTATTGTTCTTCTTATGTTCTGCAATACAGAAAAGAAGAAGCACCTTGGCACAATCTTCCTCGGCTTTGGTATTCTTATGGTAGGTATGGATCAGATGAGTGCGGCTGTTGAACCGCTTTCCGATGATCCGACATTCACAGGATTCCTTACACTCTTTAACAACCCTGTATTCGGTATTCTTGCCGGTGCATTGCTTACTGCAATCATACAAAGCTCGAGTGCTTCGGTCGGTATTTTGCAAGCGTTGTCCAAAACGGGTGCAATCAGCTATTCAATGGCAATTCCAATCGTTATGGGACAGAATATCGGTACTTGCGTGACTGCACTTATTTCATGTATCGGTGCAAAGAAAAACGCAAAGCGTGCCGCATTTGTACATCTTTATTTCAACATTATCGGTACAATCGTAATTTGTGCATTGTTCTACGGTTCAAACCTCTTTATTAACTATGGTTTCCTTGATGATATTGTAGGTCCTGAAAACATTGCGATTATTCATACAACATTTAACCTTCTTGCAACCGCAATTCTTCTTCCGTTCAACAAATATCTCGAAAAACTTGCTTGTCTTACAATCAGAGATAAAGAAGAGGATTCGGATGTTCCATTCCTTGATGAGCGTTTTCTCAACACTCCTTCTGTTGCAACAGAGCGTGCAAAGTCACTTGCCGAAAAAATGGCTCGTCTTTCTGAGGGCACACTTCTCGGAGCACTTGAACTTGTTGACCATTATGACGAAAAGGCTGCAGAAACAATTCACGAAAACGAAGATATGATTGACTCCTATGAGGATGTAATTTCAACATATCTTGTAAAGCTCAGTTCAAAACAGCTTTCGGCTGATGACAGCAAGACTATCCAGCTTATCCTTCACACAATCGGTGATTTTGAGCGTATCAGCGACCATGCAGTAAGCATTGTTAAGGTTGCTCAGGAAATTCACGAAAAGAAAATTTCGTTCTCAAAAGAGGCAAAAGCAGGTCTCGCCGTTATGACAGACGCACTTCGTGAGATTATCAACAATGCAACCGTTTCATTTGTTGACAACGACCTCACCATTGCATCAAAGGTTGAACCTCTTGAACAGGTTATTGACCGCCTTCGTGACAAGCTCAAGGACGCTCATGTAAAGCGTCTTACAAACGGAACTTGTACAATCGAACTCGGTTTCGTGTTCTCTGACCTTATCACAAATATTGAGAGAGTTTCAGACCATTGCTCAAACATTGCAATCGGTGTTATCGAAATCAACCGCAACGGTTACGATGCTCACGAATATCTTCACGAACTCAAAAATTCCGATGATATTCAGTACAACGCAGATTACAAGGCTTACAAGCAGAAGTACACACTTCCTAAGGAAGCACTTTCTGTTAAAGAATCAGTGGCAAGCGTTCCCGTAAATTAAATCACAAACAAATTTATACTTTAAAAGGCAGCCGAAAGGTTGCCTTTTTTGTGTGTAAACAGTTTACTTGCAGTTTGTTATGTGATAAAATCAAATTTACAAAGAGGTGTTTTTTATGAAGA
>CACXEX010000154.1 GCA_902766775.1 uncultured Ruminococcus sp.
ACTCTACTAACCCAACTCGTTTCCAGCACCTCGTTGCAGGTACATACAAGAAGTGGGCAATCGAGAACGGCGTTAAGTACTTCTCAGTTGCATCAGGCGGCGGCACAGGCCGTACACTTCACCCCGATAACATGGGTGCAGGTCCTGCTTCATACGGTCTTACAGACTCAATGGGCAGAATGCACGGTGACGCTCAGTTTGCAGGTTCTTCTTCTGTTCCTGCTCACGTTGAAATGATGGGCCTTATCGGTATGGGTAACAACCCGATGGTTGGTGCTACAGTTGCTTGCGCAGTTGCAGTTTATGAAGCTGTTAACAAGTAATTACCAATCTTTTCAATAAATTAAAAAGGGATCGGCTCTTTGAGTCGGTCCCTTGATTTTTGCATATTTGTAGGGACGCTCATTGGGCGCCCGTTCGTGTGCATAGCACACGATTGCACGCATTGCGTGTAAGTTTGAACACATAGTTTTAATCACATCAAAATATATGCATAAACATAAAACATTCATCAAGCGGGCGGATAATATCCGCCCCTACAGTTTAACATATAATCTCATATAAACAAAAAAACGGTCGGGTGACAAGGTTCTGCATTTTGCAAACTTGCTACCCGACCGTAATTTTCAATTTTCCATTTTCAATTTTCAATTAGCAAAATCGCATTACCAACATCAAAATTCCCATTATAATCGGTTGATGTGCTAAATAAATCCACAGGCTGTATTTTCCGATTTTATCGAACACGGGGATTTTGAATTCAAAATATTTTGCAAGATTTTTTTCTTTGATGAAATTCCAAAGATAAAATCCTACCGTAAAAAGAAAAATCCACGGAATTAGTGGGAAATAGTCTGTTGATAAAAAGTCGGACGAGGGAAATCCCAGAAACGCAAGGCACTTGCACGAATAGAGAAAGTCGGGCAATTTCACGATATACAACCCGAAAAATCCGACATAACCATTTTGTATATCATACGAAACCGCATATAACAAAAACGAAACCAACGCTCCCAAAAGGGGGCGCATTTTTTTTAGACTGTTCGACAGCACTGAAACTATCATCATTGAACAGCCGAGCAGATTCAGCACACCGAACCAAACTGCTTGATTCGGTTCGGCAATCAAGGTAACGGCAGTAACGGCAAAGCCTGCAAGATTTAAAAAGATACCTCTTTTTATGCCGTTTCTTGAAAAGTTAAGGCACATTCCCGAAAGCAGTATGAATACCACGCAGATACTGCGTTCCCAGACCGCAGTCATGGGATAGAAGTACCAACTTGTGTTAAGTCCGTACATCATAAACAGGTCATAACACAGGTGAAATGCAACCATACTGACGATTGAAATTCCACGCAGTGAGTCGAGAAGATAGTATCTTTTGTTTTCTTTTAACAGAGCTTTGCCGTTTGAATTCATCAATTATTTATTCCTTTTCATCATAACGGAAAAGACGACAACAGCCAGAACAAGCAACACAACCGCATATCCGCAGACGGGAAGAAGTTCGGGCATAATGTCCGAATAGTTGCCCGAAATCGCATCTCTTGCGGCATTTACCGCATGGACAAACGGAAGTGCGTTTGCAAGGTCTTTGAACCAACCGCCGACCATTGCGGTATCAAACCAAATGTTTGAGAACCACGCCGAAAGGTTTGTGAGCAATGCACCGCAGATTCCGCCGACAGCTTTTTCATTGAGAAGTGTGCCGAGCAGAAGTCCGAGTGAAATAAACACAATTGCAATCGGAATGTTTACCGCAAGCATAAGCAAAATGTTCACGCTGACCTCAAGTCCGAGGAAGAACGCAACCACAACGCATACGGCACTCTGCAAAATTGCCATTGGCAAAAGCGGAAGTGTGTAGCCGATAATAAACTCGTGAGCTTTGAGCGGAGATGTGAACAATCTCATCATAAAGCTTGTAGTTCTGTCCTTTGCAATGAGCATTGACGAGAACAACGAGATAAAGCTCATTCCGAAAACCGTTATACCCGGTGTCAGCTTATCGATGTTGAACATTGTCATCTGAGCCTGTTCGGGGATTGCGGAATTGATTGCCGACAACAAGAGAAGAAGTACAACGGGGAATCCGAGTCCGAAACAGAATGTCAGCGGATCACGGAGAATTTCTTTTGTGTTTCTTGAAGTAAATGCCCTGAATCTCATTACAGCTCACCTCCGTTTGTCAGCTTTACAAACGCCGACTCAAAATCTTTTTCGCCCGAAAGGGCAACAAGCTCATCGGCAGTACCCTCTGCCATAAATTTGCTGTGAGCCATAATTCCGATTCTGTCGCAGAGTGCAACAGCCTCTTCAAGGTAGTGAGTTGTGAGAATAACTGTGATTTTGCCCTTGAGCTTTTCGATTTCAGTCCAAAGGCTGTGTCTTGCAATTACATCAAGTCCGAGTGTGGGTTCATCAAGAAAGAGAATTTTCGGCTCTGATATAAGTGCCATTGCAATGCTCAATCTTCTGACCTCACCTCCCGAAAGCTTTTTAGCCTTGCGGTTTTCAAATTCCTGCATAGAAAAGCGTTCAATAAGTTCGCTTGCTTTTGATTTTGCAACTTTCTTTGAAAAACCGTAAACCTCTGCCATAAGTTCAAGATTTTCTCTTGCGGTAAGGTTCATTGCCGCCGCACTTTCCTGCGGTGAAATTCCGATAATCTGCTTTACCGCTGCTCTGTCGGTTTTTATGCTGTGACCGAGAAGTTCAGCGTCACCCGATGACGGCATAATAAGCGTTGTGAGCATTTTCATCGTGGTTGTTTTTCCTGCACCGTTGACTCCGAGCAAGCCGTACATTTCGCCCTCGTTGATTTTTAGGTCAAGGTTGGAAACAGCCGTTTTTTCCTTATATTTTTTTGTAAGTTTTTCTGTTTTAATTGCGTACATATATTTCTCCTCAATTCAGGATAAAAGGGATTCAGATCTAAATTTACTTCATAAACTTATCAAAGGGATTTTTTATCTTTGCAAGTGCCATACCCTTTTTCTCGTCACCGAGAACAAGAAGTCGGTCGCCCGCCTCAATTCCAAACACCTTTCTTGCGTGTTTCGGGAGTGTAATCTGACCTCTTTCACTTACCTTGACAATGCCGAAAATATATTTTCCCTCACCGTCGGGTGTAAGTCCGTCAGACTCCTCTTCGTAAAACGGACAAACAAGGAGCAGTTCAACAGTCGTTTCAAATATCTGTGCAAGCATAACGCATTTTTCAACATCGGGAAGGGTTTCCTCGTTTTCCCATTTTGCAACAGACTGTCTGGATACATCAAGCTTTTCCGCAAGGTCCTCCTGTGAATATCCGTACTTTTTCCGAAGATACTTCAAATTCATACCAATCATACTTTTCATACCTCCTGATTTAAGTATATTTCATATGTAACGCAATTTCCACCAACTTAATTTTACACTTTATGTTAAAATAAGTTGCATAATCCCTTTTATGGTCAATGATAAACTTCCTGACGAATTTTGTCAAACAAAAAGGGTTGCATTATAACCGTTTGTTTTCCTCATATAATTGACTCTGCTTTGCTTACAGGGTTTAAGTATCAGTTTTTACTACGGTGAAATTCTAAATTATTTCCAACCTATATAGCCAGAGGAACATCTACACTTAGATTATAATGTATATATCATTGTTTGTTCACAAAACTGTCACATTACAATGTTAAAATTAACCCAATATCGTATGTACGGAGGACATAATATGAAAAAACCTACTAAAAGAGATACAATCAATCTGTTTTTCTCTGCATTTCTGATTATCGCATTTATCGTTTGTGCGCACTTCTTTGCGCAGTACGCATCAGCCCTTTCACAGCCGTTCGGTTCAATTATCCCGATTCTTGTCTATGCTGTGTTCGGTCTTTTGGTGTTCTATGCAACTCGTGTCGGTGACGGTAGAGCGGTAAAGCGTTTTTCACTTGTCACTCTCATTGTAATGGTACTTCCGTCACTCTACATAATCGTTGCATCTCTTGCTCCGGGACTTCCGCTTTATGATGTATTTTCAAATGCAAGCGGCTCAGGTCTGAGCGTTATTGTAACACTCGCAAGTATTGCACTCGGTTACGGCATTCCTTACTCATTCCTCAGCGGTTTTGAACTTGCTGACGAAGATGTTGTTGAGGATGAAACAAGCAAGCTTGTTCAGGGTGGCATTGAGGCTGACCTTGCAGATGACGAAAACGCAGAAGATACTGCTTTTGAAGAATCCGAAGAGGTTGAAACAGAAGAAACTTCCGAGGATGAAAACGAATCAACAGACGAAACCGATAACGGTGAAGAGGCTTGATTCACAACTGACTTTCTTTAAATCAACGAGTACCTGCACGGCTTGTGCGGGTACTTTTTGTATATGGCAAAAAATTATGTTCTTAAACTTAATAGTGCTAATATTCAGTTGACAAATTGTCACGGCTGATTTATTATTTTGGTACAGGATGCCACAGATTGCACTCTGTTACCGATATATAAATTTTTCTTTCAAAGGAGAATTACATAATGGATGATAATAATAAATATAATAAATCAAAGGACTATGACCTCGACAACTTTGATGACGAGGTTGCTTTTCCGACAAAACGAAACGATGTTCCCGAAAAGCCCGTCGATGATTACGGTGACAGCTTTGGAGAGGACATAAAGTTTGCACCGAATTTTGATGAGGACTCGGTACAAGTACCGGAACCCGATTTTGAGGAAGACTCTGATACACCCGTCAAAATGCCTGCGGCAAGGGACGACCGTACACAGACTCCCGACTATGGTGACAACTTTGACTCACAGACGGGAGAGCAAGTTACAAAGGTCACAAAAGATTATCAGTATGACCTCTCGTCAGATGACAGAGGAAACTACTATACAAAGTCAACAATCCACCCAAAGCGTAAAAAGGTTGTAAAAAAGAAAAAGAGAACCAGCCGTAATATGGCGGTTATCCTTACAATTGCGGCGGTAATCTGCCTTATTATTGCAATTATATTTGCGTTTACACAGTGCAGTTCGCTGAATAAGAACAACAAGGCAACCACAGCACCGTCAACACAGCAGATGACTACTGAGCAGCCCACCACGGAGTACGGCGATGACAACTATGCTCCCGTTTACACGGAAGAGCCGACATATGAACAGCAGACAGAATATCAGCCCGAAACAGAGGCTCCTGTTCAAACAGAACCTCAGACTGAGTATCAGCCGGCAACAGAAGCTCCGCAGAGCAGCGAAAGCAGCACTCCCGAATCGTCACAGTCATCATATGAGCCTCAGCCGACACAGTCATCACAGGAGGACAGCGGTGACGAGCCGTATGTTGAAGAAAACTGATTGTTTTCTGTAATAAAGTAAAATGAAAATATGAATTTATGAAATTGGAGATGTTTTAAATGGGTTGCACCCACGATTGTTCAAGCTGTTCTTCAGATTGCAAAGGCAAAGAGCAGGATTTGCACGAAGAACTTAATAAATACAGCAGTGTAAAAAAGGTAATCGGCGTTGTGTCGGGCAAGGGCGGAGTAGGCAAGAGCCTTGTAACTTCAATGCTTGCCGTAACATTTAACCGACTTGGCAAAAGCACGGCTATTCTTGACGCAGATATCACAGGCCCGTCAATTCCGAAGGCATTCGGAGTGCATGAGAGATGTAGAGGCAACGAGGAGGGAATTCTCCCTGTTGTCACCGAAACAGGAATCAAGATGATTTCCGTAAACCTTCTTCTTGAACACGAAACCGATCCCGTAGTGTGGAGATCGCCCGTCATCACAGGCACGGTAAAGCAGTTCTGGAAAGATGTTATCTGGGGTGATGTTGACTATATGTTCGTTGATATGCCTCCGGGAACAGGTGATGTTCCGCTCACTGTTTTTCAGAGTCTGCCGATTGATGGCATTGTTATTGTTGCGTCCCCTCAGGAACTCGTTTCGATGATAGTTCAAAAGGCTGTTAAAATGGCAAAGATGATGAATGTGCCGATTTTAGGTCTTGTTGAAAATATGAGTTGGTTTATGTGTCCCGACTGTGGAAAGAAACACAGCATTTTTGGCGAAAGCCACATTGAAAAGGTTGCGGAAGAATATAATACACAGGTGCTTGCAAAACTTCCTATTGATCCCGAGCTTGCAAAATGCATTGATGAGGGAAAGATTGAGCTTTTCGGCGGAAACTATCTTGATGAGGCGGCAGAGACAATAGAAAAAGAACTCAATAAGTAAAACTTGCAATATTTTGCTTTTCTTGCTATAATAATTGAACAAATTTTGCATAATTTTTAATTGAAGCAAACTCTGCTTTGCTTGCAAAAAGCAGAACTTGCAACATATTGCAAACAGGAGGAGTAAACAATATGAAATGTCCCGTATGCGGTCACGAGTCAGACGGAAAGTTCTGCGAAAATTGCGGTTCTCCGCTCACTCAGAACAACACACAGGAAAATACAGAAAACACAAACAGCTTTAATTCGTTTGGTCAGAACCCAACGCCCGAACAACCGAGTTCTGATTACAACACAGAGAATCAGAACTACGGTCAACCGTATCAGAGCGACAAGCAGTACGGTCAGAACTATAATGACGGATACAGTCAGAGCCAAAATCAGAACGGCACAAGCTACGGTCAGCAGTTCACAAATTCACAGAACAGCTACGGCGGACAGCAGTTTACAAACGTACCGAATGGTAACAAGAACAGCAGCAACAAAACAGCTATTATCATAACAAGCGTTGTCGGCGGTATCATCGTACTTCTGGCTGTTATTATCACTGTCGTTGCGTGCAACATTGTTCCGAAAGTAGATAAGAATATTTACAAGGCAATTGATGATGTATCAAACCATATTTCAAAGGATTTCAACGATGAAACAACTGTTCCCACTTATGATCCGGACAGTGTAACCTCTGATATTGACGATGACGCTGATGATGACACTGACGATGACCTTATAGATAACAATTCTCATGTTACATATCAAGAGAGTTATGATTACGAGGGTTGGGACATCACCGGTGTAGACTATGATTATTACTACACATATATATACAACTCCTCCAAGGAAATCAAGGAAGTTACAATCAACATTCCCGAAAAAATTAACGGCAAAGATGTTGTTGAAATTTCAAGTTTTTCGCTTTATATCCCTAATGTAAAAGTTAAAGTGGTTATCCCGAAAACCGTTAAGGTTGTAGATTCGTTTGCATTTAGTTTTAACGACAATATTTACGAAATTCAAATTGCCGACGGTGTAAAGGTCCTTGAAAGTGATGCGTTCACATCTATGCCAAATCTTAAAAGCATTACAGTCCCCGAGTCCGTAAAAGAAATGGAAGATTGCGGTCTTGGCATAGATGTTAATGACGATTATGACAGTGTGCCTATCAAGGGTTTTAAAATGTATTGCAAAAAAGGTTCAGCCGCCGAAAAATACGCAAAAGAAAACAAATTGTCATATGAGATAATTAAGTAAAAAGTTAATGCAAATAAAAAACAGCTTTCCGAAATTAAAATCGGAAAGCTGTTTTGTTTTAGTGAATATTTGTACAAACAATCACTATGCTACGCTCGGGCATAATAATTTTTTCTATATCATACTATCTTCACGAACGGGGAGCGGCGGCACGCCGTGCGGCAAAACATGCCCAGCCGTTGTCAAGATGTTCTTCGATGATGTCAAAATACTGACTTACGGACGCCTTGACTTCTTCGGCACGGGTGTCGATGATACCACTCATAATATAAACGGCATCGTCTTTCATAAAATCCTTGATGCCCTTTGAGAGGAACATAATCGCATCGGCAACAATGTTTGCAAGAACGATGTCATACTTGCCCTCAACCTTGTCGGTAAAGCTGCCGCAGATAGCTGTAAAGCGGTCTGCAACACCGTTAATTTCTGCATTTTCAGCCGCAGTTCTTGCCGCAGTTTCATCAATGTCAACACCAACTGCGTGGTCTGCACCCAAAAGCAATGTTGCAATGCCGAGAATACCGCTGCCACAACCCACATCAAGAACTGAGTCGCCTTCTTTGAGGTATTTTTCGCACATTTCAAGGCAAAGTCTTGTGGTTTCGTGACCGCCTGTACCGAATGCAAGGCCCGGATCAATGTTGAGAACCTTGCGGTCGCCTGCATCGTAATCATCTCGCCAACTCGGACGAATGAGAAGTTTCTCGCCGACTTCAATCGGATTGAAATATTTCTTCCAGTTGTTTCTCCAGTCCTCCTCAAGACAGTCGAGAAGTTCAATTGAATGTTTTATACCTTCTGCATTGTAGCGTTCCGAAAGGAATGCAACCGCCTCTGACGGTGAAACTTCGGGTTCAAGATAAATGTGAACAAAGGCCTTATTTCTGTCCTTTGCAAGCAAATCCTCGTCAATAAGGTCGATATGGGCAATGTCCTCAACCTCTTGCTCAAGGTTTGTGTAATCTTCAATATAGATGCCGTAGGGAACTACGACATTTGCAATGTCACTTGCTCTGTCAATATCCTTTGCGTCAACGGCTATTTTTATTTCTGTCCAGGATTCCATTTTAACCTCTGATTCACGGGCATTTTATGCCGATATTTTTTGTTTGTATTTAACGAAAATTTGTGTCGGGTTTGCATAAACGATTATCATATTACGCTCGGGCATAATATGGTTTTTACACTACAAACTATCTACACAAATTGAGAACGGCGGCACGCCGTATAAAAAATTTGTGGGGACAAATGCCCCACAAATCTGATTTTATTCTGTGTTACTCGTTAAACATCTTCTTGATTTTATCAAAGAAGTTTCTGCGTTTTGCGTAGTTCTTGTCGCCTGTTGCACCGTCAAGCTGTTTGATAAGATCCTTCTGTTTGCCGTTAAGATTCTTAGGAACTTCAACGGTAACTCTTACATACTGGTCGCCTCTGCCTCTGCCGCCGAGTCGCTGAATACCTTTGCCCTTGAGTCTGAATACATCACCCGGCTGAGTACCCTCACGAACCGTGTAGGAAACCTTGCCGTCAAGAGTAGGAACAACAACCTCTGCACCGAGAGCCGCCTGTGTGAAAGTAATCGGAACTTCGCACCAAACATCGTCACCTCTGCGTTCAAAAACAGGGTGTGGGCGAACATTTACATAAACATGAAGGTCACCTGCGGGACCACCGTTTGTGCCGGCATTACCTCTGCCGCTTACGTTAAGAATTTGCTGATCCTTGATACCTGCCGGAATAGTTACATCAATAGTCTTGTTCTTGCGCTGTTTACCGCTGCCGCCGCACTTCTTACAGGGATTGTCAACAATCTTACCCCTGCCGTGACAGGCGTCACAGGTACGCTGTGTCTGAACAACACCGAAAGGCGTTCTCTGATTGATTGTTACACGACCCGAACCACCACAGGCTGAACAGGTTTTGGGGCTTGTTCCCGGCTGTGCGCCCGTTCCGTGGCAATCGTCACAGGTTGTAACGCACGAATAGTTAATCTTCTGCTTACAGCCCTTTGCAGCCTCTTCAAACGAAATATAGACCGTTGTTTCAATGTCGCTGCCACGCATAGGAGCATTTGCATTATTGGAGCGTCTGCCGCCGAATCCGCCGAAAAAGCTTGAGAAAATATCGTCAATATCCATTCCCTGACCGAACGGACTGCCTGCTCCGCCTGCACCTCCGCCAAAGTTAGGATCAACGCCTGCGTGACCAAACTGGTCGTAACGAGCCTTTTTGTCGGGGTCAGAAAGAACCTCGTATGCCTCGTTTACTTCCTTAAACTTTTCTTCACATTCTTTATCACCGGGATGCAAATCGGGGTGATATTTTTTGGCACAGGCTCTGTATGCTTTTTTTATTTCATCTTCGCTTGCGCCCTTTTGAACGCCAAGCACTTCGTAGTAATCTCTTTTGTCTGCCATATTGCTTTCACCTTTATTAAATCACCGAAATCACGCAAGTTATCCGCAAGCCGGTTATAGTCATATACAATCTAAATACAGCCAAAAGGAGCCGCCATAGAACAGCTCCTTTGACTATATGTTATTCTAACATAAATTACTTGTTATCGTCAACATCGGTGAAGTCTGCATCATATACATTAGGATCTCCGCCGTTGTTGCCTGTCTGGTTACCGCCGTTTGGCTGTGCACCGTTCATATCGGGAGCACCACCCTGCGGAGCAGCCTGCTGATAAAGTTTAGCTGCTGCGTCGTTAAGAGTCTTCTGGAGCTCATCCTTAGCTGTGCCGATGAGAGCAGCGTCGTCCTTTGAGATAGCTTCCTTAAGAGCAGCAACCTTTGTGTTGATTGCGTTCTTGTCAGCCTCAGGAATCTTGTCACCGCTTTCGCTTACGAGCTTCTCTGCCTGATAAACAATGTTTTCAGCCTCGTTCTTAGCGTCAACAGCTTCACGACGCTTCTTATCTTCTGCGGCAAACTGTTCAGCTTCCTTAACAGCCTTGTCGATATCTTCCTTACTCATTGAAGTTGAGTTACTGATTGTAATCTTCTGCTCTTTGCCTGTGCCGAGATCCTTTGCAGATACATTAACAATACCGTTGGCATCAATATCAAATGTAACTTCAATCTGCGGAACGCCACGCATTGCAGGAGCGATACCTGTGAGAGCGAAAAGACCGAGCTGCTTGTTGTCACGAGCAAATTCACGCTCGCCCTGAAGAACATTGATTTCAACCTGTGTCTGATTATCAGCGGCAGTTGAGAAAATCTGGCTCTTCTTTGTTGGGATTGTTGTGTTTCTGTCGATAATCTTTGTCATAACACCGCCCATTGTTTCAACACCGAGTGAAAGCGGAGTTACATCGAGGAGGAGAAGTCCTTCAACTTCGCCGCCGAGTACGCCTGCCTGAATAGCAGCACCGATAGCAACACATTCATCAGGGTTAATGCCCTTGAACGGCTCTTTGCCGATGAGCTTCTTAACAGCTTCCTGAACAGCAGGGATTCTTGAAGAACCGCCGACCATAAGAACCTTGTCAATCTGGCTGATCTGAAGACCTGAATCCTGAAGAGCTGATCTTACAGGGCCCATTGTAGCCTCTACGAGGTCTGATGTGAGTTCGTCAAACTTAGCTCTTGTAAGAGTGAGGTCAAGGTGCTTAGGACCTGTCTGGTCTGCTGTGATGAACGGGAGGTTGATGTTAGAAGTTGTAACGCCTGAAAGTTCAATCTTTGACTTCTCGGCAGCTTCCTTTAATCTCTGCATTGCAACCTTATCCTGTGAAAGGTCAATGCCTGTTTCTGTCTTAAATGATGAAACCATCCAGTCGATGATTCTCTTATCGAAGTCATCGCCGCCGAGACGGTTGTTACCTGCTGTTGCAAGAACTTCCTGAACACCGTCGCCCATTTCGATGATAGATACATCGAATGTACCGCCGCCGAGGTCGTAAACCATAACTTTCTGGTCGTCCTCTTTGTCAATGCCGTAGGAAAGAGCGGCAGCCGTAGGCTCGTTGATAATTCTCTTTACATCAAGACCTGCAATCTGACCTGCATTCTTTGTAGCCTGTCTTTGAGCGTCCGTGAAGTAAGCCGGAACTGTGATAACAGCCTGTGTAACAGTTTCGCCGAGATAAGCCTCTGCGTCTGTTTTAAGCTTTGTAAGAATCATAGCGGAAATTTCTTCCGGAGTGTAGCTCTTGTCATCGATAGTAACCTTGTAGTTAGTACCC
>CACXEX010000155.1 GCA_902766775.1 uncultured Ruminococcus sp.
ATAATTCTCGCAACCACTAAAACGGGCAACCATCCGTTTTCGCACGTTGTTAAAAGCACCGGCGATAGGGACGAAACAGCAGAACTCAACATCAAGGGTCTCAAAGAAATCATCGAAGACTACAAAGATGATTTTGAAGGCAAAATCTTCATCGGCAGACGCAGCGGATTTTTCGATGATGACAACAAGGAACTCGAAAAACTTGAAGCAGCATACAAAGACATTGTATGCTACGGCCCTGTCAACAAGATGATTGACGAGTATATCAAACAACTTGAAGAACAGATGAAGAAATGAAAGTTTACCGGATTGACATAAGCTCTTGGACGGCAAGTTTCAGATACCCGAACATTATTTCGGGCTATCAGCCCACTCTGCCTGTACCTCCGGTAAGCACCGTGCTTGGAATTATCAATGCTTGCGCAGGTAGATATCTAAATTTCAACGGCTTAGAAATAGGTTATTATTTTGATTACAAAACCAAAGCCACGGATTTAGAAACCATCTACCAAGTGGAAGCAAACGGTAAGTCTGTTTCTAACAAAATGAAATCCAACGTCATAAACCGTGAATTTCTTTTTGATTGCAGACTCTTCATCTATTTCAAAACGGACATTTATCTCGACTATTTCAAAAAGCCGCATTATCCTGTTCTTTTGGGAAGAAGCGGTGATTTGGCATCGGTGGACAAGATTTCAGAACTCGAACTTGAAAAACAAGAGCGGGCGAACAACATCAGAGGTCAGATTGTTCCGTATGAAAACTATATGCTGCCCGGTATTATTCAGGCTCTTCCTGAATATTTTACCGATGAAATTCCGAGGAAAAATATCGGCACTAAGGCGTTTTCGATAATTCCGTTTGACGCATCGGAATTTGAAACCACTGTTACCGCTTACCGCGATATTATTGACGACAAAGAAGTTGATATTTATTTTCATCAGTTAAAATTTTGACAACAGACGAAAAAAATAATCAGACACTTCCGCTATTGGCGAAGTCAAAACCGGAAGTGTCTTTAATTAGGCACATTGAAGATTGTCTTAATATTTTTGGACAATTGAAAAGCCATTTCCCTAAAATCGGAGATATGTACGACGGTTTTTGGGAAACGCTTTTTGCGTCTGTTGTTTTTCACGACACGGGGAAAGCCCATTCTGAGTTTCAGAAACTGTTGCGCGGTCAAAAAAACAACAAATGGTTTCACCAAAGGCACGAATTGTTTTCGCTGAGTTTCATAAATTCCTCAAATTTATCTGACAAAGATAAGGTTGATGTTGTGTTTGCCGTTGCGGGACACCATAAACAATTGACGTATCTAAAAGACTTTATTGAGGACAATTACGGGAATGAATTTGACGATATTATAGAGGATTCAGGATTCGATTACAATGCAGAATGTGCAAAACTTATCGCGAAACCCACAATAGAAATATTGCAGAAATACGGTTTTGATGTTCAGCCAAAATTAATTATCCCTGACATCCAAAAAATAATCCGTAATGCAGTAAAGCAAAATTCGCAAGCCGACGAAAGCCTCCTGTTCAGAAATATTTTTCTTACAGGCGGTCTAAAACAATGCGACCATCTTGCATCGGCAGGAATAACAGAATTAAAACAACTTGATATTCAAGATTTTGATTTTGCGAAAAAATATCCTCTTTACAACCATCAGAAAACAGATTCGCAAACAATTGGAAATGTGATTCTTACTTCGCCAACGGGTTCGGGAAAAACAGAATCGGCTTTTTTGTGGCTTCAAAAACAATTTGAGACGTTTGGCAGCGGACACGTATTTTATATTCTGCCATACACAGCCTCTATAAACGCGATGTACGAAAGGCTTGAAAAAAACACCGGAAAAAGCCACAAAATAGGAATGATACACGGAAAACTTGCTCAGTATTTGGAATCAAAGATGGATGATGACGATTTTGAGGTGGCAAATGCTAACGTTGAGAAAATATTACAGGATTTCAAAACTCTTGTTACGCCGGTAAAAGTTGTTACACCATTTCAACTTCTTAAACACCTTTACGGACTGAAAGATTTTGAAAAGGGTATGTTGGAGTGGTTTGGCGGATATTTTATCATTGACGAAATTCACGCATACGACGCGGAACTTTTCGCTCAAATAGTTACATTGTTGAAATTTGCGGTAAAGCATACGCAAACTAAAATTCATATTATGACAGCCACATTGCCGTCGTATATGAAA
>CACXEX010000156.1 GCA_902766775.1 uncultured Ruminococcus sp.
CGCCCTCGAGGGTGTCAACGAACTCAGCGACAGCGGGGATAGCGTTCATGCAAGCGATACCGCCGCCTGCTACGATACCCTCTTCAACAGCAGCCTTTGTAGCGGCAAGAGCATCCTCAATACGGAGCTTCTTTTCTTTCATTTCAACTTCTGTTGCAGCACCAACCTTGATAACTGCTACGCCGCCTGCGAGCTTTGCAAGACGCTCCTGAAGCTTTTCACGGTCAAAGTCTGATGTTGTTGTTTCAATCTGCTGTCTGATCTGAGCAACTCTGCCCTTGATAGCATCCTTGTCGCCGGCACCGTCAACGATGATTGTGTTTTCCTTTTCAACCTTAACCTGACGAGCAGTACCAAGCTGATCAACTGTTGTGTCCTTGAGCTCAAGACCAAGGTCAGATGTAATTACTGTACCGCCTGTAAGTGTTGCGATATCCTGAAGCATTTCTTTTCTTCTGTCACCAAAGCCAGGAGCCTTTACAGCAACACAAGTGAATGTACCTCTGAGTTTGTTAAGTACGAGAGTTGTAAGAGCCTCGCCCTCAACATCTTCAGCGATGATAAGGAGTTTCTTACCCATCTGAACAATCTGCTCGAGGAGTGGGAGAATTTCCTGTGTTGTAGAAATCTTCTTATCTGTGATAAGAATAAGCGGATTGTCAAGTTCTGCAACCATCTTATCTGTATCTGTTACCATATAAGGAGCGATGTAACCTCTGTCGAACATCATACCTTCAACAACTTCGCTGTATGTTTCAGCTGTCTTTGACTCTTCAACAGTGATAACGCCGTCTGTTGTAACCTTTTCCATAGCCTCGGCAATATGCTTACCGATAAATTCATCCTGTGATGAAACTGTTGCAACTCTTGCGATATCGTCAGTACCTGATACCTGCTTGCTGTTCTTCTTAACAGCGTCAACTGCAACATTGATAGCGTCTGCAATACCCTTCTTGAGTACCATTGGGTTAGCACCTGCAGTTACATTCTTCATACCCTCTCTGATAAGAGCCTGAGCGAGAAGTGTAGCTGTTGTAGTACCGTCACCTGCGATATCGTTTGTCTTGATAGAAACTTCTTTAACGAGCTGTGCACCCATATTTTCAAAAGGATCTTCAAGTTCAATTTCTTTTGCGATTGTTACACCGTCATTTGTGATGAGCGGAGCACCGAACTTTTTGTCGAGGACAACATTTCTGCCCTTAGGACCAAGTGTAATCTTAACGGTATCAGCGAGCTGGTCGATACCTTTCATTAAAGCTTTTCTTGCATCTTCGCCGTATGCGATTTGTTTAGCCATTGTAAATTACCTCCGTATATTTAATAGTTAATTATTCAAGAGTTGCGAGTATATCTGACTGGTTTACGATTGTGTATTCTTCGCCGTCAATCTTTACCTGTGTGCCTGCATATTTACTTGCGATAACCTTATCGCCTACGCTGACATACATCTTTACTTCCTTGCCGTCAACAACACCGCCGGGGCCAACAGCAACAACAGATGCGAACTGTGGCTTTTCCTGAGCAGCAGATGAAAGGATAATACCGCTCTTAGTTTTCTCCTCAGCTTCTTCAACTTTTAAAACGACTCTGTCGAGTAATGGTTTGATTGTCATAAATACAGCCTCCTGTAAAAATTTAATTACATACAATTTAATTGGTTAGCACTCTTGTTCACTGAGTGCTAATTATATTTTATACCATTTTCCAGAAATGTCAAGAGAAATTTGACTATTTTTGACCTTTATTTTGTGACAGTTTTCTGAAAATTTTAATACACAAGTTTTTAAGGCACTTTTAGCTATAATCAATAATAAGTATTATTTTAAAGATATAAAAAAGACGGACCGAAAAACAGCCCGTCTTAAAATCAAAATATTAACTTATCAATGAGAAGATGAAGAACTTGTCTGTTCCTTACCCTTACTTACAATAAGAACAACGGTAGAACCATATTCAAGGGTATCACCCTCAACATGCTCCTTGTAGCGGATTACTCTTCCCTCTGCAACCTTATCGCTGTACTCATACTCCGCTGTTGCAAGAAGTCCCTGAGCGGCAATATCGGACGCAACGGAATCAAGCTTCTCGCCCTCAACCTTTGGAAGTTTTCGCATCTGAGAACCCTTGCTCACGCAAATGCTGACTACAACAGAATCATCCTGTGTAACCTTTGAGCCTGCGGCAGGTGTCTGTGACATAATCTTGCCTTCGGCGTAATCATCGCTGTATTCATCATTAAAGGTTCTGTAAATTGTAATATTACTGTTGCTGTCAACGCTCTTGACTGCCTCTTCATATGTCATTCCAACATAGTTCGGAATAGTAGCACCTGTCCACTCTGTGCTCTGTGTTGAACTTGCACTTGCATCTGTATTGTTTGAGAACATTCCTGCAAGAGGATTCTGCATAAGCCAGAACACACCTGCAATACCGAGTACAAGAACAGTAATAGCAGCCGCAATAATAATAATTGAAGCGTGTGACATACCGTTGGAAGTCTTGCGTGTACGCTCAGATTTTGTGAGATTCATACTTGCAGTTCTTGAAATTTCGTCCTGAATTGCCTTTGCTGTGTGAGCAACAGAAAGCTGTGAACGAAGTTCGTCAAAATCTGTAATACGGTTTTCACGCTCAACCTGCAAGCCATTTGCCAGAGCAGAAACAACATGCGGCGGAAGTCGCTTTACAGTTGTTGTACTCATAAGAAGTCGGCTGTCCTTACGGCGTTCTACGGCACTCTTAGGCATATGTCCGGTAAGTGCATAGAAAAGTGTTGCACAAAATCCGTAGATATCTGTAATATCATCAAGTGGGAAATTATCGTCATACTGCTCAGGAGCGGCACTGCCCGAGAAAAGCTGAGATTTCAGAGGAGTACCTCTTTTACGCTCGTTTTCAGACGCAAAGCCTGAAATCTTGATTTTACCTGATGCGGTAATATACATATTCTTAGGTGCGATTGCATAATGACCGACACCTCTCTTGTGAAGAGCCTCAAGCGCAGAAATAACCGGCATAAACAACGGGCGTGCAATATCCCACTCGAGATGTCCGTTACTGCGTTCAACATATTCTTCAAAAGGAATCAAATCCTCGTTTTCCTCAACAACATAAGCTGTGTTATTCTCTTCAAAAATATTATGAACATTCATCAAAGCAGAGAGTTCACGAAGTTCGGAAAGAATTTTATAATAGTTGATAAAATCATCCTTGAGCTTATTATACACAAGGCGGTTTTCATAGTTGATTTTAACCTCGGTAGTTCCCTCATCACGAGAAAAAAGTCCGATAGGAAGAAATTCACAGATGATTACAATGTCACCTGTCTGCTTGTCGTGGCTTATATAGCGTGTGCTTTCACCGTTGGTATCAATTCCTGCACCGACAATGTATCGATTCTGAAGAATAGTTCCATACGGTAAGAAAGGAGCTTGCTGTTTTTCTGTTGTATCAAATCCGCAGGAAGGACAAATCTTATTGTCACCTATTTCCTGCATGCATCCCATACACAATGACATATTATTACTCAACTCCAAATAAGTTTCATTTTCAAATTTTGTCTGAAAAGAATTATACCATAAAAACATATTTCTTTTCAAGACTTAAAGATGTTAATATAGTTACAATTTTGTTATTGCAAAGCACATAAAAGCTGAATTCTTTGCAAATGTTGTTCTTATTAAAATGTGGTGGAGATAACGGGGCTCGAACCCGTGACCTTCTGACTGCCAGTCAGACACTCTCCCAGCTGAGCTATACCCCCATATGATGTTGACACTGCTTTATGTATATACAAGATACATTTGAAGGCAATGTCAAACTAAAATTTTAACAATCTTTCAAATTGATTATAAGTATTGCATTTCCGTCATATATGTCAATTGTTGCCATATTAGAAGTAAATACATTTGAAACGCCGAGAGTAACGCTGCTTGAAACATAGTATTTATCAAGAGGATACTTCGTTCCCGAATAGCTTACACAAACACTCGGACAACCGAATGGAAAGAGTGAAAATGTTTTGCCTTTTAGATTTTCATATTCGTAATGACCGACAGGGAGAAATTCAATTTTCTCATTTTCAGAAAGCAAAACACCCTTACTGCCGTGTTCGTGAATGTAAGATAGAACCGCCACATTTGCAAAGCTGTGGTCAAAACGGCCGCCCAATGCACCGAGAATTACGATTTCATCGAATTTCTTATCAAGCGCGAGTTCTACGGAATGCATTGTGTCCGTATCGTCCTTTTCGGGAATAAGGCGGACAGTTTCGCAATTTGGAAACAGCACCTTAGGTTCAGAATCAAAATCACCTACAACAAGATTTGGAGTAATCCCTGCCTGTTTTGCAAAATCACAACCCCTGTCGGCACATATCACATAATCATCGGGTTTTATAACCTCTGACAAAAAATCTGAATTTGTGTCAGGCGAGCCTGCAATAATCACACAACGCATAATTACTCCTTTATCTGCCATGATTTAATATCCTTAACTTCGTTATACATCTGAACATAACTGCGGTGACGGGTTTCTTCAATTTCACCGTCAGAGAGTGCCTCAAGAATTCTGCAACCCTTTTCACAGGTATGTGAACACGATGTAAACATACACTCCCCTATATATTTTTCAAATTCGGGGAAACAATACTGCAACTTAGTTTTGTCAATCATCTCATAACGCTGAAGGTCAACAGTTGAAAATCCCGGTGTGTCGGCAACAAAACAGCCGTCCAGTTCAAACAACTCAACAACTCTTGTTGTATGTCTGCCTCTGCCAAGTTTTTTACTTGTCTGCCCCGTTTCAAGAGAGAGTGACAGAAAGAGCTTATTTAGCAATGTGGACTTACCCACACCGCTGTTGCCGATAAAGGCTGAAACCTTACCCGACAGATAGCTTTTGAGTTCTTCTGTCTGTGAAGAATTATCTTCCGAACAGAGGAAAACTTCAAAACCTGCGTGTCTGTAAATGTTGGCAATTTTTTCACCGTTTTCAAGGTCATTCTTTGTGACTGCAATTACGGGTTCCATATTGTTATTTACTGCCGCAGCAGTCATTTTGTCAATAACGGTAAAGTTTGGAAGTGGTTCCACGGTTGAGCAAACAAGAACAAGGACATCAAGATTTGCAAGAGCAGGTCGGCGAAGTTTGTTTTTGCGTGGAAGAATTTCTTCTATCGCACAAAATCCGTCATTCGGAACAGAAATCTTTACCCTGTCACCCGCTACGGGAGAGTTTCCGCTTTTGCGAAAACTCCCCCTTGCTTTACATTCATAATCAATTCCGTCAACACGGACATAGTAAAATCCGCCGATTGATTTCATTAAAATTCCGCTTTTTGTATCCATACTTCACCTGATTACAATTCAGGGTCATCCGTAAACGGCTGAACGGTTGTGTCAGGCTCTACATACGGGTCTGTGTAATACTGGGTTGGCGGCTCTGTTGCAGGCGGAGCGGTTGTTGCACGAACATAATCGTACGACGCCGTTGTTGTGACCGTTGCAGACGCAAAGTCAACGGAATATTCTCTGTACGCCTGACCGTCAAGCTGAATTACGACGGTTGAAGTGCCCGAACCCTTGAGTTCAAGCGTATAGGTCTTGTTATATTTAGGAACAAGGGTCTTTGAATTCTGAGAATCGACCGCACCGTCAACAATTACTGTCATATCAACCGAATCTTCAACATCTGACGGAAGGTCAACAAAGATATTGACCGTATTTTCATCTCCGAGACCGGAACTTACAGTAAGTGTAATTACTGTACCCGGATCTACCTTGCCATACTGGAGAGGCGACATACCGAGAACAGTATCCTTTGGCTCTTTGCTTTCATCATCCTGTACTGTTTCAACTGTGAGTCCGAGGTCAACAAGCGTTTTCTTTGCCTCTGAAAGGGTCAGTCCGTCAACAGACGGGAGTGTAACCTGTTCGGTTCTCGCACCGCTCGCAACATAAACATAAACAGTTGAACCGATTGTAGTCTTTACTCCGGCTTTTGGAAAACACTCAATTGTATATCCCTTCGGTGTTTTTGTGTTTTCTACATAAACAATTTCAGGAATGAGATTCTTTTCCTTGAGGGCCTGTGACGCCTCTTTTTCACTGTAATTTGTTACATAAGGCACAGAAACCTCAGTATCGGTTCCGTTAACTGTAACAGTAATTGTAGAACCTGTTTTAACCTTCATTGAACCGCCCTTAGGCTCCTGATCAAGAATAACACCCATCTCTTTTGAATCGTCATACTCGCTCTTTACTTCAAACTGGAAGTTATTGGGGTTATTTTCTTTAACTGAAACAAATGATTTTCCTACATAGTTTGGAACCTCAACATCCTTTGCCTGTGAGGTAGAACATCCTCTGAACAAGGCAAGTACAAAGAAAATCGCACAAACAGCAACCGCAGCGATTACCACGCCCTTGATTGCGTAATAAGAAGGCTTGTGTTCCTTGACAAAATCCTCGTCGGCAAATTCCTCTTCTTTGACAACAACATCGTCCTGAGGCATATCAACAACCTTTGTTGCATCGTTGTCAACCTTTTTGTTTACACCGCTGTCACGCAAAGAGTGAACAAATTTTGTCGGCTGATCGTCAACAAAAGACTTATTGCCGTAATCAAAAACAATTGACGGATTAAGTCTGAATCGTTCTATATCAGAAAGCATTTCGGCGGCAGAAGTATATCTGTCGGACGGAAGTTTTTCCATTGCCTTCATTGTAATCTGTTCAAGACCAATCGGAATACCGGGGTTAATTTCACGGGGACGCTTTGGTGTTGACTGAAGCTGCATAAGTGCAATCGTAACTGCGCTGTCACCGTCAAACGGAAGCTTACCTGTGAGCATTTCATAAAGCATTACACCGACAGAATAGATATCAGTCTTGCCGTCAGTCGCGTCACCTCTTGCCTGTTCGGGAGCAATATAGTGAACAGAACCGATTGCCTGTTCTGTCATTGTGCGTGTTGATTTATCGGAAAATCTTGCAATGCCGAAATCGGTAACTTTGATTGTACCGTCCTGTAAAAGCATAATATTCTGTGGCTTGATGTCACGGTGAACAATTCCGCACTCGTGAGCGTGCTGCAAAGCCTTTAAAATCTGTGTGGTAAGATGAATTGCATCTTTCCACTCTATTATGCCCTGCTGATCTATATATTCTTTGAGGGTAATACCGTCGATATATTCCATTACGATGTACTGAATCATATCGCCAAAGCTAACATCATACACCTTTACGATGTTAGGATGTGAGAGCATTGCAATCGCCTTTGATTCGTTTTTGAATCGGCGGATAAACTCCTCGTTGTTAAGATACTCGTCCTTAAGAATTTTTATGGCAACTTCACGGTCATCGACTGTATCGGTACAACGGTAAACATTCGCCATACCGCCAACACCGATAAGCTCGTGGATTTCATATCTTCCGTCAAGTCTTTTGCCCAAATATTTATCCAAAACAGTCAACTCCTATCCTTAGTAAATTACGGTAGCTGTGATATTATCAGAACCACCGCCGTCTTTCGCCTTGTCAACAAGTTTTGTGATAAGACCTTCTCCACGGTTTTCGTGGCAGATTTTTACCATATCACCCGTTGTGACGCAATTTGAAAGTCCGTCGGTACAGATGAGAAGAACATCACCGTAAATAAAGTTGGCTTCGATATAATCAAGGCGAACTGACGGTTTAATGCCGAGCGCCCTTGTTATAAAGTTCTTGTTCGGATGATTTTGTGCCTGCTCATATGTAAGCTCACCTCTGCGAACCATTTCCTGAACAACGGAATGATCCTCTGTAAGCTGTTTGATTTTACCGCCTCTGATAGCGTATGTACGGCTGTCACCCACATGAACAACATGAACGGTTGTATCTTTTACAAAGACAAATTCACATGTAGTTCCCATACCTGTAAGTTCGGGATCTTTCATTGACATTTCAAAGACCTTCATATTGGCATTGACAACAATTTCTGCCATAAGCTCGCCAATCTGCTCTTTGGTCATATCGTCTTTGTATAAATCGGTAATTTTGGTGCTGATATATTCAACGGCCGTTGCACTGGCAATATTACCGCCGTTTGCACCGCCCATTCCGTCACACACAACTGCCCAGACACAGCTGGGAGAAATAACTCCGAAGCGACAGTCATCCTGATTCTGATTACGAACAAGTCCGATATCACTTTTGCTGAATACTTCCAAGTTATTTACCTCCTTCTTCTATATGCTTTCTTTTGAGCTGACCGCACGATGCGTTGATGTCACTTCCGAGTGTTCTGCGCACGGTTGCTCCGATATTTTTAGCAGCAAGGATTTTTATGAATGCCTGCTGTCGTTTAATATTGCTCTTTAAGTAGCCTGTTCCCTCAACAGTATTTACGGGAATCAGATTAACATGGCTTTGTGTACCCTCAAGTCGTTTTGCAAGTTCTCTTGCGTTTTCATCGCTGTCATTAACTCCGCTTATCATCGAATATTCAAATGTAACTCTGCGGCCTGTTGTTTTAAAGTAATCGGAGCAAGCCTTTAATAATTCTTCAATAGAATATTTTCTTGCAATAGGCATTGTCCGCTGTCTTATCTCATCATTCGGTGCGTGTAATGAAACCGAAAGCGTTATTCCGAGATGAAGTTTTGCAAGTTCATAAATTTTCGGAACTATACCGCAGGTTGAGAGCGTTATATGTCGCATTCCTATGTTAAGACCGTTGTCGGACGAAACAAGTCGGAGAAATTTTACAACATTGTCAAAGTTATCAAGCGGTTCACCCATTCCCATAAGAACAATGTTAGAAATTCTTATGTTAAGGTCACGCTGTGCCGCCTCAATCTGTCCGAGCATTTCGGACGGTGCAAGACTTCGTGAAAATCCGCTTTTACCCGTTGCACAAAAAGTACAACCCATTTTACAGCCAACCTGTGTTGAGATACAGATTGAATATCCGTGCTTGTAACTCATTACAACGGACTCAACACATTCGCCGTCATTGAACGAAAAAAGGTACTTGACTGTTTTATCATACCTTGAAACCAGTTTTTTTTCAATATTTGCAACAGAAATGTAACAACTTGATTTCAAAAAAGCTTTTAAATCAGCAGGAATGTTACGCATATCGTCAAAATCGGTCACATTTTTGTACAACCAATCATAAATTTGCTTAGCTCTGAACTTTTGAAAACCGTTTTCTGTAACAAATTCAGTCAGCTCATCAAGCGTCATAGACTTTATGTCTGTTAAATTATTCAATTTGACGCCTTCTTTCCGAATAAGCTGATATAAAATCCGTCTGTACCGCAAGTGTGCGGCATAAGTGTTATTTCGTAAGGTTCTTCATCAAATGCACGGGTAATGCCGTTTGGAAGTTTTAACGGTATTCCGTAAAAATCGGGATGTTCCTTAAGAAAACGCTTTGTGTTTTTGTTGTTTTCTTCGGGATTTAATGTGCAGGTTGAATAGACAAGCTTACCGCCTACTGCAAGATTTTCCGCACTTGCACAGAGAATCTTGTACTGCAAATCGGGCAAGTCGTTGCCAATAAGGTCATCTTTATATCTGATTTCAGGCTTTCGTGACATAATTCCAAGTCCGCTGCACGGAACATCGCAGAGAATTCTGTCTGCCGTAGGAAGTGCCGTGTCATTAGTTGATGCATCACGCAAAAGCGTTGAGATGCAGGTGATACCGAGCCTTTTAGCACCTGCCGCAATCAGTTTCAATTTATGCTCAAACATATCACAGGAAAAAATTCTGCCACGGTTGTTCATATACTGAGCTGCTGAAAATGACTTTCCACCCGGTGCGGAACACACATCAAGCATAATATTGCGTGGCTTTGCATCGAGAAAATTCACGCAAAGCTGACTTGACGCATCCTGAATATGAAAAAGTCCTGACTTATATGCTCTGAGTCTTTCGACCGAGCCTGTATGTTCAAGATAGAGTGCGTTGTCAATAAACGGAATTTTTTCCGCAACAACGCCCTCATCGGATAATTTCTTAATTAATGTGTCTGTATCTGTTCTGAGGGTATTAACACGGCAACAGATTTTTGCTCTGCCGTTGAGGGATGCCAAAAGCTGTTCAGCGTTATTTTCTCCATAAGAATTAACCCACAATTTCACGATATTTTCGGGAACAGAATATTTAACCGAAAGATATCGAACCCTGTCTTTTTCATCGGGTAATGTATATTTAACCTCTGCCCTTGTGATACTGCGAAGTATTCCGTTTATGAAACCCGATGATTTTTGAAGTTTGTGTTTTTTTGCAAGATTAACACTTTCGTTGACTGCCGCACTGTCGGGGACTTTATCCATAAACAAAAGCTGGAGTATTCCAAGGCGGAGAATATTTTTCGTTTTTGTTTCAATTTTCCTTAACGGAATTTTAGAATAAGACTTGATAATATAATCAAGTGTGATTTTTCTTTCCAGAACGCCGTAAACGAGTGCTGACACAAAAGAGCTGTCAACACCCGAAAGACGGTTTTCCTTTATGGCATTATTCAAAGCAATATTTGAATATGCACCCTCATTTTCAATTTTAAGCAGCACATTCAGTGCAATATTGCGTGTGTTTGCCATTTTAATCTCCAAAATAAATTATCTTCTGCGATTGTTCGCAATTACAATCAATCTTAAAAGCTGCATAATTGCAGTAAGTGCCGCTGCAACATATGTCATTGCGGCAGCCTGAAGCACTCTCTTTGCTCCTGTGTATTCCTCACCGTAGAGAAGTTCGCCGTTTCTGATTGTTTCAAGCGCTCTTTTTGACGCATTGAATTCAACAGGAAGCGTTGCGATTGTAAAGAGCACAGAAAGTGAAAAGAGAACAATACCTATATAAAGAAGTACAAAACCCACTCTCTGTGTAAAGCAAAGACCGATTATAATGAAAATCCAGCTGAGGCTTGAACCGAGTCTCGCAACAGGAAGAATGAACGAACGGATTCTGTTCGGCAGATAATTTTCTGCGTGCTGAACTGCGTGACCCGCTTCGTGACAGGCAACACCTACCGCCGCAACGGATGTGCTGTTAAAAACCGTGTCCGAAAGTCTGATTACATTTGTTCTCGGATCAAAATGGTCAGTCATACTGCCTGCAACATGCTCAATTCTAACACCTGTTACTCCGTGCTGACGAAGAACATATTCAGCCGCCTGAGCACCTGTCATATTTCTTGAGTTTCTAACCTGTGAATATTTTGAAAAAGTTGTTTTAACTTTGACCTGACAAATCAGTGTTATTATGATACAAGGAACAATAAACACAAGATAGGTCATATCAAATCCGTAATAGTAGCCCATAAATCAAACACCTTTCTGTCTGCACATTGCAGACGGGGAAATTAACCGATTGTGTCGCCTACCGAAAGTTTGTGACCTGCAAGAAATGCCTCAGCGGTCATTTTCTTTTTGCCCTCAGGCTGAATTTCACAAAGCTCAACCGACTTTTCACCGCAGGCAATAATCAGCGGTTTTGTGCTGATTACAGTTCCCGCTTTGCCGCTCTTTTCACAAAGCAAAGAAGAATGAACCTTTACCTTCTTACCGTTGATTTCGGTTGTTGCAATCGGCCACGGGTTAAGTCCTCTGATTTTATTATGCACCTCAAAGGCTGATTTTGTAAAATCAATCGGACAAAGTGACTTGTCAATTTTTGAAGTGTGAGTTGCAAGGCTTTCATCCTGCTTAATCGGAGTGATTTCGCCCTTTTCAAGAGCAGAAAGTGTGTCGAGAATAAGTTCTCCGCCCATAAGTGAGAGGCGATCAAAAAGCTCTCCCGAGGTTTCATTCACACCGATTTCCGTTTTGACAACTTTCAGAATATCGCCCGTGTCAAGTCCGACATCCATTTGCATAGCTGTTACGCCTGTTTCCTTATCACCGTTTAACACACTCTGCTGAATAGGAGATGCACCTCTGTACTTCGGCAAAAGTGAGCCGTGAAGGTTGATACAACCGTACTTTGCAGAATCAAGAACCGACTTGGGAAGAATTTTTCCGTAAGCCGCAACAACAATAACATCGGGATTATATTCATTAATAATTTCAAGCGGCTTGCCGTCCTTAAATGTTTCGGGCTGATACACGGGAATGTTCAGCTCCTCTGCACACACCTTGACATCCGGAGGAGTCATTATCATCTTTCTGCCTCTCGGCTTGTCGGGTTGTGTAAACACGGCACAAACCTCATGCTCCGAATTTGCAAGAGCCTTGAGTGCAGGCACGGCAAAATCGGGAGTACCCATATAAATTATTTTCATATTTTCACCTGTAATCAGCTATTCATTTCTTCAATTTCGGCAGGGGTCAACATTCTTGTTGCAACCTGTGTAAAGAGGATTCCCTCAAGATGGTCGAGTTCATGACAAAAAGCCTTTGCAAGCAAATCTTTGCCGTCAATAACAAATTCGTCTCCGTGTCTGTCCTGAGCCTTAACCTTTACATAATCAGGTCTGATTGTATAACCCCACTTGCCGGGGATTGAAAGACAACCTTCAAGAGTTTCCTGCTTGCCGCTGTAAGCTATGATTTTCGGGTTTACAAGCTCAATAGGACCTTCGCCTACATCAATAACTACAACTCTTCTTAAAATTCCAACCTGAGGAGCGGCAAGTCCCACACCCTCTGCCTTGTGCAAAGTTTCAATCATATCATCAATAAGCTCACCAAGGCGGTCATCAAACTTTACGACAGGTCTGCATTTTTTTGTGAGAACGCTGTCGCCCTCCTTTACAATTTGTCTTAAAGCCATATATTTAAATTCCTTTCACTAACAGGTCAGAGCGTTCATATCCGCATATGTACTGACCTTTCCAAATTCCTTATTCTTTCCGAATTCAATCATAACCGCTGAGAGCAACGCTCTGAAATCACGGTTATTCTTACATTTTATTATAAGTTTATATCTGAATTTATTGCTCACTTTCACAACATTAGCAGGTGACGGACCGAGTATTCTCAATGGCAAAGTCGGGTATTCGCTCCTTGCGTGATTTACAAAGCATTGCAAAAAGCTGTTAGCCGCTTTCATAGTAAGCTGCTGATTTTCACCCGAAAATCCGATAAGGCAGATATCCGCAAAAGGCGGATAGAGCATCGCTTTTCTGACCTGTATTTCGGTGTTATAAAAGGCAAGATAATCCTGCCTTGCCGCCATTGAGATTATGAGGTTATCGGGAGTGTAGGACTGAATAACAGCCATCCCCTTTGACGAACCCCTTCCGCTTCTGCCGACTACCTGAGTTAAAAGCGAAAAAGTTCTCTCATAACTTCTGTAATCATCCGCATAGAGCATATGGTCTGTGTTGAGAACACCCACAAGCGTTACATTGGGAAAGTTAAGTCCCTTTGCAACCATTTGTGTCCCCACAAGAATATCATACTTGCCGTCTGCAAATGCCGTTATCATCTTTTCATAAGATGATTTTGAAGATGTTGCATCGGTGTCCATACGTAATATTCTTGCATCGGGAAAAAGCTCTGAAATTTCACTTTCAGCCTTTTGGGTGCCTGTTCCGCCAAATCTTAAAGATTTGCTGTGACAAGACGGACATTCTTCCGTATAAGGCACGGAATATCCGCAGTAGTGACACATCAGTCTGCGGTTTGCGCTGTGATATGTGAGCGATATTGAACAGTTAGGACACACAACAGGTTCACCGCACATTCGGCAGGTTACAAATGTATTGTGTCCCCTTCTGTTTAAAAGCAGAATTGACTGCTTATTGTTTTCAAGATTATAACGCAGATTTTCAAGCAAAACTTCGGAAAATCCCGTAACATTGCCGTTTTGCTGTTCTACATTCATATCTGCAACAACAACTTTCGGCAGAACCGCATTGCCGTATCTCTCGGTGAGCGTATTAAGGGAATATCTTCCGTTTTTTGCGTAGTAGTAAGATTCAACCGACGGAGTTGCCGAGCTTAAAACAAGCAGGGCATTATCGTAGCTGCATCTGAATTTTGCAATTTCTCTTGCATGGTATCGTGGGGAACTTTCCGACTTGTAGCTGTACTCCTGCTCCTCGTCCATAATGATAAGTCCGACTTTTTCAAACGGAGCAAACACGGCACTTCGTGTTCCTATAACGATTTTTGCAAGGCCTTTTTTTACACGCTTGTATTCATCAAGCCTTTCACCGAGTGAGAGTGCACTGTGAAATACGGCAATCTGCTCACCGAAACGCTTTGAAAAGGTTGAAACAAACTGCGGTGTAAGCGAAATTTCAGGCACCATAAC
>CACXEX010000157.1 GCA_902766775.1 uncultured Ruminococcus sp.
CAATTACATCTTGTGGAATAGTGTAACGGTAGCACGACAGACTCTGACTCTGTTTGTTGGGGTTCGAATCCCTATTCCACAGCCACAGCCCCGAAATTATTCGGGGCTCTTTTATTACGAGGTGTAGCGCAGTTTGGTAGCGCACATCGTTCGGGACGATGGGGTCGCAAGTTCGAATCTTGTCACCTCGACCATCTTAGCACCGAGCTCTTAGGAGTTCGGTGCTTTTTTCTTTTTTTTAAAATATTTGGAGGTAAGTTTATGAAAAAAGTAATTTCACTTGTAGCTGTTCTTGTTCTTTGTCTTTCAATCTTTGCCGGTTGCGGTGCGAAGGAAGTTAATCTCGGAGATGTTATGGATAAGATGAATTCCGAGTACAGCGTGGATGCAACAAAGTATGAAACAAAAGATGATATGTACAAGTATTACAATATCAATGCCGATGATATCAAACAGTTTGCGGCTGAGGTAGGTAAGTCTGATACAGACAGCAAGAATACAGAAATTGTTCTTGTTGAGGCTACTGATTCAGATGCTGCTTCAAGAGTTGAAACTGCTCTTACAAACCGTTACAATTCAATCTTCCAGCAGAACGCTTCTTATTCTGCCGAGGAACTTCAGATGGTTAAGAATTGTAAGGTTACAAAGGACGGTAACTTTGTAACAATGATTATCGGTGAAAAAGCGTCTGATATGCTTACAATGTTTAATGACAGCATTAAATAATTCATTTAAAACTTACTGAGGGCGAACATCGTTCGCCCCTTTCTTTTGCAATATACTTTTAAGGCAGGTTTAAAATGTTACAGACTGAAATTCAAAAAAACTTTTCACATATGAACGATATGCAGAAAAAGGCTGTTTTCTGCACAGAAGGTCCCTTGCTCATACTTGCAGGTGCGGGTTCGGGCAAAACAACTGTTCTCGTCAACAGAATAGCCTATATTTTGCAGTGTGAGCTTTGTAAGCCGTGGCAGATACTTGCCATTACCTTTACCAATAAAGCCGCAGGAGAGCTTAAAGAACGAATCTGTGCAGCCGTTCCGGAGGGCGGTGCCGATATTTGGGCGGCTACCTTCCATTCAACCTGCGCAAGAATTCTCCGCAGATACGGCGACAGAATCGGTTATACAAGCCATTTCACCGTTTACGGAACTGACGATCAGAAAAAACTCGTCAAGGATATTCTCAAACAACTCAATATTGCAGAAAAGACTTTGCCCGTAAAATCAATTCTCTCCGAAATTTCAAAGGCTAAGGATAAAATGCTTACTCCCGAAGAAATGCGTAAAGAGGCTGAATTTGACAGCAGAAAAGCACAGATTGCAAAGGTTTATGAAATCTATCAGACAAAGCTTAAAACCGCCGATGCAATGGATTTTGACGATATGCTTTGCAATACAGTAAAGCTTTTTGAAGTTGCCCCCGATGTTCTCGATTATTACAGAAACCAGTTTAAGTATATTATGGTCGATGAGTATCAGGACACCAACAAGGTTCAGTATAAGTTTGTAAGCCTGCTTGCAAGCAAATACAGCAACATCTGCGTTGTTGGTGATGATGACCAGAGTATCTACAAATTCCGTGGCGCTACAATTGAAAATATCCTTTCTTTTGAAAATACATTCAAGAACGCAAAGATGATTCGTCTTGAACAGAATTACAGAAGTACACAGAATATCCTCAATGCCGCAAACGAGGTTATCTCAAATAACACAATGCGTAAGGGCAAAACTTTGTGGACTGAAAACGGTCAGGGCGAGAAAATTAAGGTACATACAGCCGAGAATGAGCGTGATGAGGCTAATTTTATTGCTCAGACAATTCTTGACGGTGTTGCAGAAGGAAGAAAATATTCCGACTATGCAATTCTTTACAGAATGAATGCCCAGTCAAACGCAATTGAACAGGCATTGTCACGAAGCGGTGTGCCGCACCGTGTAATCGGCGGTCACAGATTCTATGACCGTGAAGAAATTCGTGATATGGTTGCATATCTCCAGGTAATAAACAATCCTCACGATGATGTCAGACTTTCAAGAATCATCAATGTTCCAAAGAGGGGAATAGGTGCAACTACCGTTTCTCATGCCGCTGACATTGCCGCAGGACTCGGTGAAAGCATTTATGATGTAATCAAAGAGGCAGAAAACTATCCGCAGCTTTCCCGTGCCGCCGCAAAGCTTAAAGGTTTTGTTGCACTTATTGATGGACTTATCGAAGCTGAGCAGAGTGGCGATTATTCCCTTGCAGAATTATATAACCTTGTAATTGAACATACATCATACGAACAGTACCTTAAAACGGAAAAGGATAATCCCGAAGTTCGTATTGAAAATATTGAAGAACTTTCTTCAAATATCGTGAAATTTGAAGAAGATTACGGCGATGAGGCAGATCTCTCTGCATTTCTTGAGGAAATTTCTCTCCAGACTGATATTGATAACTACGATGCAGATGCAGATACCTGCGTGATGATGACATTACATTCGGCTAAGGGACTTGAATTTCCTGTTGTATTCATCGCAGGTATGGAAGAGGGAATGTTCCCGTCTGTTGCAACAATGATGAATCCCGATGAGCTTAACGAAGAAAGACGACTTGTCTATGTCGGAATTACAAGAGCAAAGGAAATTCTCTATTTCACAAAGACAAATTCGAGAATGTTATTCGGTTCAACAAGCTACAATAAGGGTTCAAGATTTTTGAATGAGATTCCCGATAATCTTCTTGAATACAGCGGTGGAAGAAAACAGATGTTTACACAGGCATCTTCAGGCTTTGCATCGGGAACAGGTGAGAAAGTTTCCGTCGGCAAATCATCGGGAAGACCATATTCAACGAATAAATCATTCGGATTTACAAAACCTCCTGTTAAGAGCGGCGCGGTATTCAATGTCGGAGATTGTGTTCAGCACAAGGTGTTCGGCAAGGGTATGGTAATGAAAGCCGAGAAAATGGGCAACGATACTATGCTTGAAATTGCCTTTGACAAAGCCGGCACAAAAACTCTTATGGCGAACTATTGCAGTAATATGAAAAAAATCTGAGGTGATTAAAGTGCTTATATCATCAAAAAAGGTCCTGTGTCTTGCAATTTCTGCGTTGACAGCTTTTTCTGCGTGCCTTACAGGTTGCGGAAAAGATACGCAATCTTCTGTATCTGCTACCGAAAAAACAACCGCTGCGGTTACTACACAACCTGTTACAAAAGCATCAACTTCCGATGAAAAGGAACAAGAACCCACATGGAATTATTCTGAACTCAAAAGAAAATCTTCTGATATTTCAGATAGCCTTGATACTATAATAACGGACAACAAATTCAGAGGTACTGTTTATGTGAAAGTCGGAAATGCACTTGAATATATCGGTACTAACGGATTTTCTGATAAGGACAAGCACACAAAGAACTCTACCGATACATGTTTTAGAATTGCATCACTCACAAAGCAGTTTACTGCTGTTGCAATTATGCAACTTGTAGAGGACGGTAAAATTTCGCTTGATGATACAATCAACAAATATTTTCCGTCATATAAATACGGTAAGAAAATTACCGTTAAAAATTTGCTGACAATGACATCAGGAATCAAGGACTATATTAACAAAGACGGTGATACCGATACTTTTGCATATACTGAATCGCAGATTAAATTCAAAGTTTCAGCTAAAAATTCTGCAAAAGAAAATAAAAAAGCCGTTATGGATTGGATTTTTGATCAGAAACTCAATTTTGAACCCGATGAAAAGTATATGTACTCAAACAGCTCATATTTTCTTCTCGGAGATATCATTGAGCAAGTCAGCAAAACTTCTTATGAAAGCTATGTAAAAAAGAATATACTCAAACCCGCCGGTATGATGAACACAGGTTTTGAAAGCACAGATAAGCTTGCCGTAGGATATCAGGAAATATACGACAACGGTTGGACATTATATCCGGGCGTAGGATATTCTGCAACAAGTATGATTTCAAATGTTCCGGATTTGCTCAAATGGGTCGACGCCCTTTGCACAAACAAACTTATTTCCGAGGAAACCTTCAAAGAAATGACAACACCGTATAAGGGTAGCTACGGCTATGGTTTTGTTGTATCTCAAGACGGAAATATGGTATCTCATACGGGAAAAATCGATAAGTACAACGCAGCAATATCCTTTACAAAAGACGAAAATCAGATATATATAGCACTCTCAAATTACTCAAACAGCAGCCCTGTTACCCTGTTTAATCACATTCAAAAAACGCTTGCACCGTTTTACGGATAATTTTGCAAGCTTAATCACAAAAAATCAAAACCTCCATAAAATGTATTGTTACAGTGCATTAATTGAACTGTCAATACTTTTACGGAGGTTATTTTTATGTCAGATG
>CACXEX010000158.1 GCA_902766775.1 uncultured Ruminococcus sp.
AGTTCCTTGGTTTTGAGCAGATTTTCAAGAACTCACTTACAGGTCTTCCTATCGGCGGCGGTAAAGGCGGCTCTGACTTTGATCCTAAGGGCAAGAGCGACAGAGAAGTTATGGCATTCTGCCAGAGCTTTATGACAGAGCTTTGCAAGCACATCGGTGCTGACACAGACGTTCCTGCAGGCGATATCGGTACAGGCGCTCGTGAGATCGGTTATATGTTCGGTCAGTACAAGAGAATCAGAAATGTATATGAAGGTGTTCTCACAGGTAAGGGCCTTAACTGGGGCGGTTCACTCGCAAGAACAGAGGCTACAGGTTACGGTCTTCTTTATCTTACAGAGGCTATGCTTAAGGATAACGGCAAGGACATCAAGGGTGCTACTGTTTGTGTATCAGGTGCAGGTAATGTTGCTATCTATGCTACAGAAAAGGCTACAGAGCTCGGTGCTAAGGTAGTTACAATGGCTGATTCAACAGGTTGGATCTATGATGCTGAAGGTATCGACCTTGACGCTATTAAGGAAATCAAGGAAGTTAAGAGACAGCGTCTTACTGAGTACAAGAACTATCGTCCTAACTCAGAGTATCACGAAGGCAAATTCGATTGGTCAATTAAGTGTGATGTTGCTCTTCCATGTGCTACACAGAACGAGCTTAACGAAGAAGATGCTAAGAGACTTATTGCTAACGGTTGCTATGCTGTTGCTGAAGGTGCTAATATGCCTACAACTCTTGAGGCTACAAAGGTTCTTCAGAACGCAGGTATCCTTTTTGCACCTGGTAAGGCTGCTAACGCAGGCGGCGTTGCTACTTCAGCTCTTGAGATGAGCCAGAACTCACAGCGTCTTTCATGGACATTTGAAGAAGTAGATGCTAAGCTCAAGAACATTATGGTTAACATCTACAAGAACATTTCTGCTGCTGCTAAGAAGTATGGTCACGAAGGCGACTATGTAGTAGGCGCTAACATTGCAGGCTTTGAGAAGGTTGCTGATTCAATGATTCAGCAGGGCGTTTGCTAATTTAGCTTTTTAAGTTAAATCCTTTAAAATTTACAGCCGTACAGATTCGTTTGAGTCTGTACGGCTGTTGTGATTTTTTGTTTTACCATTATTTAGTTAAAAATTTCTGGTATTGCATACTACAATAAAATTGAATATATTAATAAGAATTGTTCAGCTGTAATTTATTAGCAATAGCAAAATTAAGGTGTGGCGTTAGCACAGTATTCTTGGGTATCTTTATAGTGCTTTTTATTTTACTTGTTCCCCGAATTATACAAAATATTCATTTTGTATAATTTTCGTAATTGGAATATACACTGCCCTTTTTTGTGTTATAATAACATTATAATGCTTGTAACGGATAATTTGAGTGAAACTTTTTTAAGTTATTCTTTATAAGTAATAAATTTACGGCGGTGTTTTTTATGGCGGTTGATTTCCGTGACGAAGCTCCTGCAATTTTAAAGGACTATTTAATTTACAAGCAGACAATCAAAAATATGTCTAAGAAAACTGTTGACGAATATTTTATTGATCTCAGAACCTTTTTCAGATTTTTAAAAGTCAAGCGTGGACTTGTGCCGGACGGTACTGAGTTTGATGAAATCAAAATTGACGATGTTGATCTTGATTTGATTAAAACCGTTAATCTTGAACTTGCGTATGATTATATGAATTTTCTTTATCGTGACCGCAATAATCAGAGTGCGTCCCGTGCAAGAAAATGTTCCAGTCTGAAAGGATTTTTTAAGTACATAACCAACAACAAACATTTGCTTGATACGAATCCTGTGGAACAGCTTGAATCGCCTAAAAATAAAAAAGCTTTGCCCAAATACCTTACTCTTGAACAAAGCATTGAACTTCTCAATGCAGTTGACGGAAATAATAAACAGCGTGATTATTGCATATTGACTCTCTTCCTCAATTGCGGACTTCGTGTATCTGAAATGGCAGGTCTTAATTATAATGATATTCACAGTGACGGCACGATGCGTGTTGTCGGTAAAGGCAATAAAGAACGCGTTGTTTACCTAAATTCTGCCTGTATTGACGCTTATAACGAGTATATGAAGGTTCGCCCTGTCGATGAAGTCAAAGACAAAAAAGCGCTATTTATAAGCCGTAATCACCGCAGAATGTCTGTAAAAACCATTCAGGCTATGGTATATAAATATCTTGAAAAAATCGGACTTGATTCTCAGGGATATTCCTGTCATAAACTTCGTCACACAGCCGCAACGCTTATGTATCAGCAAGGCGGAGTCGATGTCAGAGTTCTAAAAGAAGTCCTCGGTCACGAAAATCTCGGTACGACTGAGATTTACACACATCTGAGTTCGGAACAAATGAAGAATGCCGCTGACTCGAATCCGCTTGCTAAAATTAAACCCAAGAAAAATAATTAATAAGTTTTTACTATGCCGCCCACATCTGTGAGTGGCATATTTTTGCATAATATTTTGGTTTCAATATTGTTTTTTGAACAAAATTCTTTTATAGAAGAATAGTAGGGGTGTGATTTTGCGTTTCCAAAAAATACTACGGTATTATCGGAAATTTTACCGCTTGCACCGCCGATAAATCCATAATCATACCCCTCAAGTTTTATATTCCCCGAGGGTATTAACAACACCTCTGCCCCATCTTTTTCAAGGGCATTTTTTATGGAAATATCGGCTGTTATAGCAGAATGATTATTGAGTACAAGAGTTGAACATCTTGCATATCCTTGATTTATGTTTATAATTTCAATATTATTCTTCATACAATATCCGTAGAGGTTCGGATCTATCGCTGAAGCTTTGCCGTAAAGTTTATTGTTAAAGTAAAGAAAATTCAGCAATACATTTTTAGGATACTTCTTCCCTGCTTTGTTTTTGCATATTGTTATATTTTCTTTATGTGGCAAAGTTTTTAACTTTTCACACTCTTGGAGCATAAAGATATCGTTATTTATTTTCAAAATCTGCATATCGACGTGTGTTTGTTCAGGTTGCGGAAATGCTTTTATAGCATCCGAAAAGACAATATTATGACCCATTTTTGAAAGCTCATCCGCAAAACAAGGGTATTTGTTTGATATTACAAAATTGCTCATTGACATACCGCTTCAAATGCTTGACGAATATTTTTTACACCGATCAATTCGGCTTCATCACATGATACGCCTTTCAGATTATGATACGGTAAAATGATTTTTGTGAAGCCAAGTCTTACAGCTTCGTTAATTCTCATCTGAGCATTTGATACAGCGCGAATTTCTCCCGCAAGACCTATTTCACCGAATACAACGGCATTTTCGTCAATCGGAGTATCTTTTAGACTGCTTATAAGAGCCATAGCGATTGAAAGGTCAATTGCAGGTTCGTCAACACGCAATCCACCTACGATATTTATATAGGTGTCGCAGTTTGAAAAATAATATCCCGCCCTTTTTTCAAGCACTGCAAGCACCATAGAAAGCCTGTTATAGTCATATCCCGTAGCCATTCTGCGTGCATTGCCATATCCGCTTTGTGTTGCAAGTCCCTGTGTTTCGGCAAGAATAGGTCTTGAACCTTCAATTGTGCAGGTGACACAAGTTCCAGAAACATTTTTAGGACGGCCTGAAAGCAACATTACAGACGGATTTGCAACTTCATTGAGGCCTTTGTCAGTCATTTCAAAAACGCCGATTTCATTTGTTGAGCCATATCTGTTTTTTACAGCACGAAGAATACGGCAACTCATCTGCTTGTCACCCTCAAAATGGAGTACAGTGTCAACAATATGTTCAAGTACCTTTGGACCTGCAATTGAACCTTCCTTATTGACATGACCGACGATAAACATAGGTATATCAAGTCCCTTTGCAGTTCTCATAAGCATATTAGTTGACTCTCTTACCTGTGTAATACTGCCGGGTGATGAACTTAATTCGGAGAGATTCATCGTCTGAATTGAATCAATCATAACAAGGTCAGGTCTGAGATTCTTTATCTGTTCGCAGATAACTTCCACATCTGTTTCTGTCATTACATACAGGTTCGGTGAAGTTACGCCAAGTCTGATTGCGCGGAGTTTGAGCTGTCTTTTAGATTCCTCTCCCGACACATAAAGAATTTTCAGAGTATCACCAAGGTACTGGCAAATCTGCATAAGAACAGTTGACTTACCTATACCCGGATCTCCGCCGAGAAGTATTAGACTTCCCTTTACAATTCCTCCGCCAAGTACACGGTTAAGTTCTCCGCAACCTGTGTCATATCGGTGCTCATCTTCGGTCGATATGTCTGAGATGGTGTCAGGCTTTGAATAGGTTGCAAAAGAGCGTGTTTTTGCCGCTGCTCCTTGTTTTGATGTATCTTTAATCTCTTCATTCATTGTGTTCCATTCGCCGCAAGACGGGCATTTTCCGTACCATTTAGGTGATTCATATCCGCATTCGGAACATATGTAAACACTTTTGATTTTTGAAGCCATTTATTTCACTTCCTGTTTTTATTGATGAGTATAATCTAAAAATCCCGTTACAATTGCAGTAGCCATTTGTTTTTGGTATTCATCACTCTGAAGTTTTGCAAGTTCTTCGGGATTTGATATGAATCCACATTCTACAATAACGGACGGATTTTCAGCCTTTTTTAAAAGATAGATTGAGCCGTCTGCTTTTTTACATTGCCGCTCATTATCAGGTTGTAAGCTTTTTTTTACGGAATTTCTTATGCAATCGGCAAGCTTTTGACTCTGACTGCTATTAGGTGAATAAAACAGCTGAGTTCCGTAATATTTGCTTTGAGAAAATTTGTTCTGGTGAATACTGATTACAACATTATTTTTGTCAGAATTGAAAATCTCAAGCCGCTTTTTTAAATCGGCAACTTTTCTTGAATGAACCGAATCTTCACCGTTATCAAGGGATATGTCATCTGTCCTTGTTTGAACAACTTTATATCCGAAAATTTTCAATAAATCTGCTGAATCGTTAGCAATCAATAGATTTATATCTTTTTCAAGCACACCGCTTTCGCTGACTGCTCCCCCGTCTTCGCCGCCGTGACCTGCATCAATTACAACAACCGGCTCTGTTTTATTTTCAGTCATAACTGATTTTGTGGGATTAAGTCTGAAAAAGACAGATACCATAAGAATGCAGAATATAGCAAACAGTAAAAAGCAGAGAGCATAAAATGTAGGGATTTTTTTATTCATACAAACACCTCTGCATAAAAATATGCCGAAGGTAAGATTATATATTACTTATTAAGTATATACTACAAAACTTTTTCTGACAAGATTTTTCTTTTGAAGCTTTGAATATGACAAAGATATTGTAATAAAAATTGTTTGGTGGTATAATTATCAAGGATTATGAATTGGAAAAAATGAAAGGAAGTTAATAAAATGGAAAAACCGGGCAGAAATGACCCTTGCTGGTGCGGCAGTGGTAAAAAGTATAAGAAATGTCATATAGATTTTGACGAAAAAATTGAAGAATATGAGGTTGCAGGTCACATTGTTCCATCTCATGCAATATTGAAAAATGCAGAGCAGATTGAAAAAATCAAAGAGAGTGCAAAGATTAATATTGCAGTTCTTGATTATGTTGCAGAGCATATTAAGGCAGGTATCAGCACGGCTGAAATTGATAAGTGGGTGTATGATATCACAACAAAAATGGGTGGTGTTCCCGCTCCTCTCAATTTTGAGGGATTTCCTAAGAGTGTATGCACTTCAATAAACAATGAAGTATGTCACGGTATTCCGTCAGAAGATGTAATAATCAAAGACGGCGATATTATCAATGTTGATGTTTCAACTAATTTGAACGGATATTTTTCCGATTCTTCAAGAATGTTCTGTATCGGTAATGTAAGTGAAGAAAACAGAAGACTTGTTGAAGAAACAAAGAACGCAGTCTATGAGGGACTCAAGCAGGTTAAGCCTTGGGGATTCCTCGGAGATATGGGACAGGCTGTCAATGATTATGTAAAGAGCAAAGGCTATTCTGTTGTTCGTGAGGTTGGCGGTCACGGAATCGGTCTTGAATTTCATGAAGATCCATGGGTAAGTTACATTTCTAAAAAAGGTACTGAAATGCTTATGGTTCCGGGTATGATTTTTACCATTGAACCTATGGTAAACGCAGGAAAACCCGATATTTTTGTTGATGAGGATAACGGTTGGACTATCTATACCGAAGATAATTCGATGTCTGCTCAATGGGAAATTCAGGTTCTTGTAACTGATGACGGCTACGAAATAATTGCATATTAAGTGTAAACTAAAAGGCATTTGCTTTGAGAAATCTCATTGCAAATGCCTTATTTTTATGTTGAAATTTGATTATTCTTTGCCATCCCAGCAGTATGTACAGAGTTTGCATTTGTCAATTCCGCAGGAATCAAGCATATCATCAAGTCTGTTAAAGCGCAATGATGTGAACTTGAGTTCCTTACAGATTTCATCAACCATCTGCTCGTACTTTTCCGAATCGGGATTTGTGTATTCCTGAAGAATTTCATCTGTAACATTGCCGTTTTCAAGTCTTTCAATAACTCGTCTTGTGATGAGATCCATTTCAGAAGATGATCTTGAGAAATTAAGATACTTACAGCCGTAAACAAGCGGAGGGCACGCGGGTCTGATGTGAACCTCTTTTGCACCGCTTTCAAAGAGATACTCTGTTGTTTCACGAAGCTGTGTGCCTCTTACGATTGAGTCGTCAATAAGAAGAAGGCTTTTTCCTCTGATTAAGTCTTCAACGGCAAGGAGTTTCATCTTTGCAATAAGATTACGCTGACTTTGAATTGTCGGCATAAACGATCTTGGCCATGTGGGAGTGTATTTAATAAATGGTCTTGAGAACGGAATTCCTGAGGCATTTGCATAACCTACTGCGTGAGCAATACCTGAATCGGGTACACCTGCAACTATATCAGGTTTCACAGTATCTCTTTCTGCCATTTTAGCACCGCAGTTATAACGCATCTGCTCAACACTTGTACCCTCATATGAGCTTGCAGGATAGCCGTAGTACACCCACAGGAAAGTACAGATTTTCATTTTATCACCGGGCTTTTTGAGTGTAATGCAGTTCTGGTCTGTAATTACTGTAATCTCACCCGGACCGAGTTCTTTATAGTCGCTGTATCCGAGGTTTTTGTAGGAGAAACATTCAAACGCTGCACAAAATGCGTCCTCTTTTTTGCCGATAACAACAGGAGTTCTGCCGTACTTATCTCTTGCACAATAGATGCCGTTCTTATTCATCAAAAGAAGAGAAACAGAGCCGTCAACTTTTTCAAGAGCATAACTGATGCCGTCAACAAGGTTTTCCTTTTTATTAATGAGAGTTGCAATAAGTTCGGTTGCGTTGATTTCGCCGCCGCTCATTTCAAGAAAATGTGAACCGCCATTTTCAAAAATTTCTTCAACAAGTTCATCTGTATTATTGATTTTGCTTACGGTGGTGATTGCGTATGTACCGTGGTGTGAACGAACCATAAGAGGCTGAGGTTCATAGTCTGAGATACAACCAATGCCAAATTTACCTTTCATATTCTGCATATCTTTATCAAATTTAGTTCTGAAAGGTGCATTTTCAATGTTGTGAATTGACCTGTCAAATCCTCTTTCTTTGTCATAAACAACCATACCGCCTCTTCTTGTACCAAGATGTGAATGATAGTCAATTCCAAAGTATAAGTCGAATACGCAGTCCTGTTTTGCTGCAACGCCCATAAATCCGCCCATATTTTTTCTCCTTTATCCTTTTTAATTCTGAACTAAAAGCATTTACAGTTTGCCGTTTGAGATTGTAAATACCATTTAATTTAAAACAGACATACCGAAATTATAATATTATTTTCGGATTATGTCTATACTTTTGTCGGAAATTTTTAAATTACAGCACAAAAAAACAGCAGAATTTTTATCTGCTGTTTAATTCTATTCAATAAGTCCGTATTTAACTTTAATTCGGTCAAGCTTTTCAAGCATTGGCTCTGCTCCGAAAAAGAGAAATATAACAGTTGAAACTGCGTGAACAATATCCATCGGAAAACCTTGAATGTAGAAAGTTAAGAGCATACTCATATTAAATGCAGAATGTGATGTAAGTGCCGAATAAAGATTCATAAGTCCGCCGTAAATGACCATTGTTGCAATGAAACCGTATATGCAAAGTGAAGTTCTTGTTCTGCCCAAAAGACCCTTTCTAAACAAGATTCCTGCGATAAAGCCGATGATTCCCGCTGCAAACATCTGCCACGGTGTCCATGGACCTTGACCGAACATAAGGTTTGAAACAAGCATACTTACTGCGCCGACAAGGAATCCTGATTCACCGCCAAATGCTACCCCTGAAATTATTACTACTGCAACAACAGGTTTGAACTGGGGTAACATTGTAAATGCAAGTCGTCCTGCAACTGCTATTGCACATAGAACTGAGATTATGACAAGTTCTCTTGCCTTTGGATGTCTGCCTTCAAAAACGAGAAAAAACGGAATCATACATTCAATCATAACAAGAAGAGAAATGAAAAGATATTTCTGATCCTGTAAATATGTCATTCCTACGAAAATTGTAATTGGAATTGCAATCAAGACCATAATTGCCATACTGACTGTTCTTTTACTCAGTTTGGAACTTTTTCTCGGCAGGTCAATCGGTCGTTTCGATTTTGTTCCGAAAGCTACCATAAGGAGTGCTACCGATACACCTATGATTCCCCAGTTAAACCATGTTGGTAATGTTTTGGCTGAAAATTCGGGAATGTACTCAAGATTTACAATCAGACCAAGGATGAACATTATTGCACCGATAACTGCGCAGATTTTTTTTACAAAAGAAAGTTTTTTGCTTTCTTTTTTTTGTTTCTTAGGGGTGTCCGTGGTCTGATTTGTAAAAAGGTCAATGTCCGGTGTGTTTCTGTCAATCGTAATTTCTCTCTTTTTGCCTGTGCAGGCGTATATCACATCATCCGATGACACAGCATTATCTATTATACCTTTTGACATACGGCTTGCAGAGGTTGAATAAAAGCTGTTTGACGAAAAGAAGTTTCTCGGTGTACCTTCCGCCACAACTTCTCCGTTGAAAAACATAAGGCAGCGGTTTGGATACACTGCGCAGAACTCAACATCGTGGCTTACCATAAGGACGGTTATGCCCGCTTTATTGAGGTCGGATATAATTTGAGCAAACTCAATCTTGAATTCAGCGTCAAGTCCTTTTGTCGGTTCGTCAAGTAAGAGAATTTGAGGCCTTATGAGAAGAATTTTTGCAAGAGCCGCTCTCTGCTGTTCACCACCCGATAAGTCATAGGGATGACGATTGCAGAGGTTTTCAAGTCTGCAGAGCTTTATTACTGAGGTTACTCTTCTCTCTTTTTCTTCCTTACTGATTTTTCTGCCGTCAAAAACTTCATATAAATCTTCGAGTACAGTTTTTTTCAAAAACAGCGTTTGCGGATTTTGCGGTAATACTGCAACGAGTGTGTCAAAGGAATCTTTGTTAAGCGGAGAGATTTCAACTTTGCCTCTGTATGGCTTGTTAAGCAAACTGATAATTGACAAGGTGGTTGACTTGCCGGTTCCGTTACCGCCAAGTATAGCTGCAAATTCACCCTGATATATTTTGAGCGAAACACCTTTTAGTACATCTGTACCTGTTTTTTCGTATCTGAACCAAATATCATTAAGATTTATTGCAATCTTGTTTGAATGTTCTTGAATATTTTCGGGTTCAAGTTCATACATTTTATGATTTTTGGCATATTCCGAAAGCCACTTTTTACCGCTTGGAACAGTCACAGGGCAATCGGTATTTTCGTTGTCTGTAACAGCCTGCCATATTTGCATTGGAGCAGGCATAGAAAGAAATGTTTTACTGCCCTTTTCTTTAAGAATTTTTCCGACCTTTTGCGGAGTGTCAAAAGCTAAAATTCCGTTGTTTTCGATAACAAGAACTTTGTCTGAAAGCGGAAGTACTTCGTCAAGTCTGTGTTCCGTTATTATAACCGTTGTTCCAAGTTCACGGTTTATGCGTGAAACGCAGTGCAAAAATTCGCTTGCGGCAATCGGGTCAAGTTGGCTAGTTGGTTCATCAAGGATAAGAACCGACGGTTGCATTGCCATAATTGAAGCAAGGTTCAAAATCTGTTTTTGTCCGCCCGAAAGTTCAAGTACACTTTTTTCAAAATAGTTCTGAATACCGAAAAATGATGCTGTTTCCGCAACTCTTTTGCGGATTGTGTTGTTGTCAAATCCAAGACTTTCAAGTCCGAATGCAAGCTCGTGCCACACTTTATCGGTAACAATTTGATTTTCAGGTGATTGCATAACAAAGCCTATTTTACTGCTCTGTTCCCTATGTGAAAGTTCGGAAATATTTTTTCCTTCAAAGAATATTTCACCGGAAAGTACCCCGTGCGGTGAAAGGTCAGGTTTCAGATGCCTGAGGAGTGTGCTTTTACCGCAACCAGACGGACCGCAGACTGTGATAAACTCCCCCTCGTTTACGCTGAAGTTTATGTCTTTAAGTACATCAATACCGGTTTCGGGGTATCGAAAACTCAGATTTTTGATTGCATATGTTTCCATTTTATCCCCTCCCCTATATTTACCGATAACGGAATCAGCATTAAAAATGTGTAGAATATATAAAAAATAATACTTTGTACCGTAAACAAATCACCTTTGATTGACGGGTAGTATCTGAATTTTATTGCATTTGTGAAGAGTAAAATTATAAGTGCCACTCCCAAAAACAGGATTGTGCAAAGCATAAATGCATCTCGTTTGTCAAATTTGTAAAGTGAATATGAGGTTCTGCCTTTTAGACCGTGTCCCCTGCTCTTCATAGAATCGGCTGTTTCAATTGCATTTTCAAGTGACCATGTTATCATAATTGAAAGAATTTTTACCGCATTTCTTATTCTTTGAAACAAGGTTCCTTCGTTTATATCCCTGCCAATTGTGTGTTGTGCATTACGCACAAGCTTCATTTGTGCCGAAAATCTCGGAACAAAACGCAATGCCATTGATATTACAAGGCTTAATGACGGCATTATTCTGCCAAAAAGGTATACAACCTTGTCTGAAGTTATTACGGAATTAAATGATGAGAACCACAGCACGGTTGATGCAAGCAAAAAAGCACTTGCAATGCCGTAAACAATTGATTCGAGGGTTAATGGGTTGTCCCACGGAAAATATGTGAGAATTGTCATTCCTTCGTGATTAAAAACGGGATTTATAAGGACTATCAGCAGTATCATTGGCAAAAGATACACAAGTGACAATCTCACGGCTTTTTTGCCGTTAAGATATAATGCAGTTACAAGGGCACAGAAAAAGCTGATTGCAAGACAAACAGGGTTCATGATAAACATCGTGAACCCTATTGTAAGTGCAAAAAATATGAAATTGATAAAGGGGTGCATATTTGAAAAAGTATCCTTCATCGTTACGCTCCTGTTGCGTATCCTCCGCCGACATCGTAACCTAAATCGCAGGTATAGCACCAAACTACATCGTCTCCATTTTTAAGCTGATATCTTGAACAACCGTAATTTGGAAACCATTCGTTTACCTTGTACATCCAACCGGAGAGAGAACCGCAGTCAAATTCATAGAGATTGTTGATTCCTTCAATATAAGCAGAATTGTACATAGGAGTCCAGCTTGATTCCATATGAATCTTATTATCTTTGCAGACTCTTACGAGGACATCATATACAGACTCGCCCTCTTTAAACTGTACTTTCTGCTTTTTGAGGATTATACCGTCTTTTGGTACAAGCTCAACCTTTTCAGGATCAAGATCGTCCATATTATTCAGAATAGTTGCACAGGTAATTGTGAATGTGCAGTATTCATTTGTGTCGGTAGTTTCCTTTTCCTGAGGTTCAACCGGCTTTGGTTTGCCTTCGGGTACGGGATCGGTTTTATACTTATCCTGTGTTGTCGGCTGAACATCGTTCTTTTTGCTCGAGTTTGATGAACTGCTCGATGAGGATGAAGAAGAATTTTTGTGACCGGAAGAATTACTGCTTGAACTTGTTTCTGATTTTTCGCTGTTTGAAACAGTGCTGCTATTGCTGTTCTGCGAATTATCTTTACTGTTCTTGCTATCTTTGGTATTTTTCTTATCCTTTTTATTCTTGCCGGATTTTGCAGTTTCTGTGGATTTTTGCGTAGTACCTTCTGTTACAGACACAGAAGTGCTTTCTGTGTCTGTATTTGCTGTTGTTGAGATGACGGTTGATGCTGTCTGAACTTTATTGTCAGAAATATTACCGCCCGCAAAAAAGGCTACTGTAAGAGCGGCAATACATACGCATACCGCAATTAAAAGTATTTGATTTTTTTTAACAAAATGTTTTAACTTTTCCAT
>CACXEX010000159.1 GCA_902766775.1 uncultured Ruminococcus sp.
GCAAGCCTTTTCAAGGTCTGCGTCATCATCAAGCGGTTTTACATAAATCGTGGACTGTGCGGATGTAATCTCAAAATGGCCTGCTCTTTTGAGCGCATATTTGAGGTTCTTTTTGAGAACATCTTCAAATGAACGGCGGTTAAGTCCCTTGAGAACGATTTCGCCGTCTTTCAAAAGTAAAATTTCCTTCATAAAATATATTCCTTTATTTTAATATGTATTCATACAAATTTATCTGTGGGCAAGGGTTTTCAGACCCTTTTCAATGCCGTCACAAAGGGCGTCAATGTCTTCCTCTGTGTTGAGTTTTGAAAAGCTGATTCTCAATGCGCTGTCGGCTCGGTCATGACCGATATTCATTGACTCAAGCACATAACTCGGCTTGCCCTTTGCACAAGCACTTCCCGATGATACATAAACTTCGAGATTTCCAAGAAAATGGAGCATCGTTTCGCTCCTGACTTTTCCTGCCGAAATATTCAAAACATAAGGAAGTGCGTTTTCGGGCGAGTTAAGACTCACACCGTCAATTTTTAATAGCTTATCCTTTGCATAGCCGTTGAGCCTTGAAACATATTCGTAATTCTTATCTATGTTAAATTCGCTGCAAGCAACACCCATTGCGGCAATCAGCGGAATTGCCTCTGTGCCGGGGCGGAGCTTTTTCTCCTGCTCACCGCCGTAGTGAAGCGGAACAAGTCTTATGACCTTTTTCACAAAGATTGCGCCCACGCCCTTTGGACCGTGGATTTTGTGACCGCTAACGCTGATTAAATCCGCGTGAAGTTTTGACGCGGAAAGCGAGATTTTTCCGAAAGCCTGAACTGCATCTGTGTGACAAATCACATCACTGTTCTTAGCCTTTACGGCAGAAAAAATATCGGCAACATTCATAATTGCACCCGTTTCATTATTGACGCACATTACAGACACAAGGATTGTGCTTTCGTCAACATTTTCAAGCACATCTTCCTTGTGAATTGTGCCGTCCTCTCGGGGCATAATATAGACAACATCAAAACCGTTATCTTCAAGTTTTTTTGCCGACTCCATAATACTGCTGTGTTCAACGGCAGACACGATTATACGCTTTCCTCTGCGTTTTTTAGCCTCGGCAACGCCGAAAAGTGCAAGGTTGTTAGCCTCTGTACCGCCGCTTGTGAAGTAGATTTCATCGGCAGTTGCACCGAGCTTTTTGGCAACCTCTTTACGAGCCTTTACAAGCTCCTGTTCGGCATACATTCCACGCAAATGAAGTGACGAGGGATTGCCGTAATTTTCGGTCATCATCTCAAACGCTTTTTGTGCCGCCTTTTGCGACACCTTAGTCGTTGCGCTGTTATCAAGATAATGCTCCATTACTTTGCCCTCATTTCGTTTTACATAGCTGTACATATTAATAAGTATACTACAACAGTCAAAAAAAATAAAGTGATAATTCAAACATAATTGAAATTTATGCGGCAAAAATAAATACAGAATTTGTTTATGGTATAAAGGTGGCATTTTATGATTTCAAAAAAAGAATACAGCACAATTGTGAAAAATAATTCACCGAAAAGTAAATGTTTTGTGAACGGGACTAAGGCATTTTTCATAGGCGGTTTCATCTGCCTTATCGGTCAGGTATTGACCGACAGCTATTCAATGCTTGACCTCAGCAAAGATGACGCAAAAACGCTGACTTCGGTCACGCTGATTTTCATAGGAATTTTGCTCACGGCAATCGGTGTGTATGACAAAATTGCAAAACACGGCGGTGCCGGTACGCTTGTTCCGATAACAGGTTTTGCAAATGCGGTTTCATCGCCTGCAATTGAATTCAAATCTGAGGGATATGTTGCGGGGCTTGGAGCAAAACTATTCATTATTGCAGGGCCTGTCATTGTTTACGGTGTTACTGCATCGGTTGTTTTCGGTGCTGTTTTATGGGTGCTGCATATGTTCGGAATTACATTGTTCTGATTTTATTAAGATTTTAGGCATAAAAAAGAGGTGTCGCAAAATTGCTGACACCTCTTTGTCTGTTATTTTGTTATCTTTTCTTGTACAATACAAGTTCAGGATTTTTGCCGTTTTCTTCGTAAGTTGAAATCAGAATAAAATCCGTATTTGCGACAATGCCGAAACATCTGTCGCCACCGAACTTACATTCAAGCTGATTGCCGAGATATGTTGCGTTATCGTCCAAAAATTTCACCGTGTTGCCGTTCGGAAGTCTGTAACCCAAATTAACATATTTTCCGACAAGTGCATTGAGCTTAGTAAGCTTTGGCATACCCTCAATATTCAGTGCATTTATCTCATCAATCAATGTGCTTTTAAACTCTTCAAATGCCTTGTTTCCGCCCAACTCCTCATATCTTTTCCAATAGTCAAGTTTTGGGAGTGTTCTCAGCAGATACTCACGCACCTCTTTTTCGGAATGTTCCTCGTTTGCCATATTTTTGACGCAAACATCAATCAAATCGTCCATATCGCTGTACATATAATTGCCGTTGGCATAGCACCACTTGCAGTAATCTTCATTCATAAAGCCGTCTTTCTCTCTGCTGATAATATCGTCCTCCAACGGCATACCGCAACACTGACAAATGAGTTTCCTCGGTGAACCGAGCAATGTATTGATTGACACATCATATAGTTTTGAGAGCAGTTTTAGTGTTTCTGTATTCGGGATTGTGTCACCGTTTTCCCAGCGAGAAACCGCCTGCCTTGTAACAAAGAGTTTTTCAGCAAGTTCATCCTGCGAAAATCCCGCTTTTGTCCGCAAATTCAATAAAATTTCTTTTGTATCCATAGCCGTCTCACCTCTTGACTATATTGTAATGCAAAGAGCGTTTTTCCACAAGCAACTTGCAGTTGCACAGCGTGCCGGCGAGCCACCGTTCCCCATTCGTGTAGATAGTTTGATATTGAAAGGACATAATATGCCCGAGGGTAACATTGTTATTATTTGTACAATTCTGTAGGGCGAGCCGCCGTTCCCAATTCGTGTAGATAGTTTTGATATTGAAAGGACAAAACTAACCGTAGGGGCGCTCATCGGGCATCCGCTTGATGAGATCTTATGTTTGATAAAAATGTTTTGATGTAATGAATGTTGTGTGTAATCTGTAGGGGAGAACCTCGTTCTCCTGCAGGTAACAGCACATACATTATGATAATTACAAAGCATATTAATATCGCAAAGTCATTGTTCATTTGTAGTGTAGTTGTTTTGCGATATTTATATAATTTGTTTCATAAGATAATTTGTGTCGTTACTTGCGGGCGGATAATATCCGCCCCTACGAGATTGTGTCATTCATAGAATTTGTTTTTGCGGCTCTATAATAAAAGTTGGGGTAAGAACAAAAAGAGCCTACAAAAATAAAAGTAAAAAAGTAGAGCATATTTGTAAAAAACCTTTA
>CACXEX010000160.1 GCA_902766775.1 uncultured Ruminococcus sp.
GATTATCAATATCCGTTCCCTGTTACAGCCGAAAATTTAAGATATCACAACGGATTTATGCGTACACAAATCGGCAGAAGAATTACAGTAGATTTCCTTGTGGGAGCAAACACAATCGTTCAGAAAACAGGCTATCTCCTGGGTGTTGCGCAGGATTATATTCTTATCAATGAAATTGATACAAACGATATCACAACCTGTGATTACTACAACATCAAATTTATAAGATATTACTATTAAGACGATACGGCAGAGGTTTTTATCTCTGCCGTTATTTTGTTGGCAAAAACAGCAAAATGTACATTATTTCATTTTTCCGGCATATAATTTTTTATAGTCAATATCAGTTAAATTTTTGTAAATTATGTTGTATTCTTGGTATATATTGTGATATAATGACAGTGAAAATTCTATCACTTTACAGTGCTAAAGCAACACTCAACATACAAGATAAAAATGGAGATGAATTTATGTTCTGCGAAAAATGCGGCAATAAACTTGGTGAAGGAGATGCTTTCTGCGAAAAGTGCGGTGCTCCGGTTCCACAGGAAAATCCCGTAACTGACACAACTGCGGTAAATCAGGAAACTGTACAAAACAATACTTTTGCAACCAATGCAGAAGTTAATCCCCAGCAACCCGTTCAACCTTATTCCGAACAGGCTCAACCAAAGTCAAAGAAACCTTTTCCGACAAAAATTGTCGTAATTTGCGGTGCTGCGGCGGTCGTAATTGCAGGAATTATCGTTACACTCTGTACACTTATTCCTTATCTCAATAGAATCAAACCTGAAGAGTACATAAAGATTGAATTTAACGAAGATACTCTTTATGACGGATACGCTTCAGCCGATGTTTATATCGACAGTGATACAATTGAAAAAGAAAAGGTGTCTGATGATAAAAAATCAGACATTGACTACGGAAAATATGCTGACAATATTTCAAAAGGCGACTGGGGAAGTGTACTAAGCGATGCAGCCAACGATTATTCAAAAAGCAGGGCGTCTGTTTCTTCAATTCTTGATTACTGTGATGTAAAAGCATATCTCAAAAACGATAAAGCAGAATCAACTACAAGTGGCGATTCCGATGACTTCTACACCGTTTCAACGTCAACGGTAGATAACATAGGCAAAGACGATACTATTGTTGTCGAACTCAAGTGGGACAACAGCGATTCCGCAAAGAAACATATTTCAGAATATGAGAGTACTCTCGGTATTCAGTTTGACAAGAGCGATGTCAAGAAAGAATTTAAGGTTAGTGACATTCTAAAAAAAGATAAACTTACGCTTAAAGAGATGACAGAAGTTGATATTCTCAAATATATAAATGACAACAAGCTCATCAAGACTTACGGTGTAAGTGACGGCGACTATTCAATCAATATTGAGCCATTTGAATACAAGGTAAATGACGACTACACTCTTAAATATGAGTCAGGATCTACAATCAATGTTTATGACAAAAATGACGACTATATAGATTGCTTCTATCTTGATGTTGACGGTAGCACAAGTTACCTTGATGAAGGCGATACTGTTACCCTTAAGACAGAGCAGAAAATTATTACGGGAACTCCACTCATCATAAAAGATTCATCAACAAAAATTACCGTAAAACCTAACAAAGTTATGACCCTTGACGAGGCAAAAGATAATTTAGATAAAATTACAGACAGCCTCAGCGAATACATTGACAAATACTATTCAAGATTCACTTCATATTCACCTGCCGAAGTTTATTATGTTCAGCCAAAGGATACATCAGACGAGGCTAAGGCTTACATTCTTGTGATTGAAAAAGGCAAATATGAAGGCTGGTCAAAAGATTACGACAATTACTACTATGGTTTCTATATTGAAAATCCGTATATGGTAGATGACAAGGCATATTCAACAAATATGGGTAGCAGAAGCGGTAATGAAAAGCTTGCCGACTACAAAAAGTATGAAAGTCTGCTCAAGTCAGATGACTATACCAACACAAAGATTTCAAAATAAGTTGTAGTTTACAACCAATTGCAAAAGGGAATAGATCCGTCTGTCGGATTTATTACATAAAATTTATATTTAATTCTGGAGGAAATATTATGAAATTCTGTAAGTATTGCGGAGCACAGCTTGAAGATAACGCTGTTTGCAACTGCGAAAAATCAAGAGCTGCAAGAGCGCAGCAGGCAAACGCTCAGGCACAGGCTCAATATCAGCAACCTGTTCAGCCACAACAGTCTCAGTATCAGAGCCCCGTTCAGCAGCAGTATGCACAGCCTCAGAACCCGCAGGCACAGCAGTCACCTTATGCTGTAAACAACACAGCGCCCGTAGGTGAAAATGCTTTTGTTAAGGCTTTAAAGAACATCCCTGTTGTGTTCACTTCATTCTTTAAGGATTCTAAAACTGTTATCAAAACAGCAAAGGCTGAAAAAGATATCGTTCTCGGCGCTCTTTTCTCGGCAATTTTCTTTATTGCACTCATTCTCGGCAATATGTTCCTTATGCTTTCTATGAGCGCACTCGATTTTCCGAAAACACTTCTCGTAAGTCTTATTTCTACTGTACTTATCGGCGGATTCTACTCAGTTATTCTCTTTGCTTATGTAAAGAAATATAACCCTACCGAAAATACAGGCAAGGCTTTTGTTGATGCATTTATCACTTTCTCAATTGAATCTATTCCTGCCTCAATCATTTGGCTTTTAGCAGGTCTCACAGCATTTATAAGTGTATATTGCTTTGTTTTCTTCTTAGTATTTGAAATGCTCTATCTTGTCATTTCACTTGTAAATCAGATTAAAGCAAATGTTCCGGAAGCAAAGAACTCAACATTATTTACCTTGCTTCTTACACTCATCGTTGCTGTTGCATTTACCATTATATTCTACATTGGTGCAAGACTTACTATGTGGTCATTTAACACAAGCTCATTTGCAACAAGCGCTCTTACATCGCTTATTGGCGGCGGTTCATACTCTTCTTGGTATTAATTTGACATACAATTTCAGAACATAAAATTAACGCTCCGAACTTATTGCTCGGAGCGTTTTTCATATCATCTCGCTGATTATTGAATTTGAAACAAGAAATCCCTTTGGTGTAAAACTGATTGACTTATCTGTAACATTCATATAGCCATATTTTTCATACTCTTTTGCTTTGTCGATTATATAAGAGGGGAGAGCGTACCCAAACTTTTTCTCAAATTCAGAATAATTAAGACCGCTTTTAAGCCTTAAAGAGAGCATAATAAACTCCTCTTCATCTCCGCCTGTACCTTCATAGGTAAGTTTATTATTTTTGAAATCATCCATACTTCTTGAATAGAAGAATCTCTTGCCCTCAAAGAATGAATGTGCCGAAGGCCCAATGCCGATATATTCGCCGCATTTCCAGTAATTGGTGTTGTGTCGGCTCTCAAAACCTTCTTTTGCAAAATTTGAAATTTCATATTGTTTATATCCAAGAGAATCAAGCATTTCAACCGCTCTCAGATACATTTCAGCCTGCATATCGTCATCGGCAAGATTAAGTTTATTTTGCATCTTATAAAACGGAGTGTTTTCCTCAATTTTAAGAATATACGATGAAATATGAGTAACACCGCAATCGGCGCAAAATCTGATTGATTTCTCAAGGCTTTCAATTGTCTGATTAGGAATTCCTATCATCAAATCAAGCGAGATATTATTAAATCCCGCTTTTTTTGCTCTTGCAACCGAAACTTTTGCATCATCTATGCTGTGAATTCTGCCGAGCAATTTCAGTTCATCTTCAACAGCAGTCTGCATACCCATTGATATCCGATTAAATCCACAGGCGTA
>CACXEX010000161.1 GCA_902766775.1 uncultured Ruminococcus sp.
ATTTCTCTGTCCTCCCTCACTGAATTTAATCATACTTTGTTATCAAAAAACTTACTACATAGTTATTGCACACGGAGCAATTACTTTTCGGTAGTCTTTTTCTTTTTACGAAGCTGTGAAAAGATTATAATAGCCGCAGCAATAATTACACCACCACCAACTGTGAACATAAGTATTCCCATACCACCTGTCAGCGGGAGGTCAAACTGTTTTGATACGTTGTTGACAGAAAACAGAAACTTACCTATATTATCAGTCGCTGTATCAAGGTGTTTATCTCCTACTTTTGCTGCTACCTTGCCTGTGAGATCATTATTGGCATCCTTATCTGCAGTAACAATTATAGTCACATCACTTGCAAGTTTACTAAATCCCTTAACACTTTCCTCCTCGGTAAGAATATATGTACCGATATTCAAACCGTCAACTAAAAGTGTGCCTTTTTTTGAAGGATTAAGTTTTCGAGTAATTGTGTACTCCACATCATTAATCGTTACTTTTCTGCCTTCTTCCGCAGGAGTAGTCAAATTTGACATTGCTGCACTGTACGCAAAATATTTGCCAGATTCACTTGTGATAAACCATTGCTTTTCTTCACCGAGTTTTAAGCTGAACTCGACCTTGCTTGCATCAATATTATCGGTTGCCCTTGCGTTATTAAAAAGTTTTGTAAGATTCATACCATAGGTGTAAACCTTTGTACCACTTGGTTTTGAATCAGTAGGATCTTCCGTTATACGGGGATCTCTGTTATATTGCACTTTAGCTGTGTTTGTATTTGCTGAACCTAATAAAGCCTTTTCGTTCACAACGGCAGAGTAGGTAAATGTAATGATTTTTCCCTGATATTTATTAATGTTTGCCCAATTGAATTGTACACTAACTTTTGTGGATTTGTCAAACATAGTCTCTGATGTAAGTACATAGTCTGTATCGGGAACAAGTGCATCTGTAACTCCATCAATATTTACAGTCATATTATTACTGAAAGTCAGTCCTTCGGACATTGTATCTATAAAGTTATACTTAATCTCGGTTAATTTTTTGTTAAAGGACTGCTCCGTCGGATAATATTCTGACTTTATCCAACTTATTGGAAGAACATCTCCATAATTCGGAAGCTTTGCAGTTACTTTATAGTTGACAATGTCACCAATTTTTACTGTATCTTCTTTAACTGTTGCATCGTTCTTAACAATTTTCTTATCGGGGCTAGTTGTAGCATTCTTAGGACTTGCCGTTACATCATAATTCCAATTATTTTTTTCGTTATCCCATTCAGGAACTGATGCCAAAAAGCTCTGAGAAGAAACTACATATCCTTGCGGAGCTTTTGTTTCGACAACAAGATAAACACCGAGTGGTAAGTCTGTAAACTTATATTCACCTGTACCCTTATTTTTTGCATCTCTAACCTCTTTAGATTTAATACCTGCCTGTGGATTTGTTTCATCCTGAGCAACTGACTGAAGTGCCGGAATCATTTCTTCAAGAATCCTAGTACTCGTGAATGTAAAACCGCCTGCTGTCTTGTCAGTACTGAAATCGTCTTGTTTCATAAGTTCGTTAAGCGCATAAGTTTTCGTATCTGAGCTATCACCTACCGTTACAGAAACATTTTTATAAGCATCAACAGCTTTGAATGTGCCGTAAGAAGTAATTTCTGCAATTTTATAAGCTGTAAACTCCGCATCCGACACAGAAATAGTCTTTTCGCTGTCTGTTTCATATTTTGTAAGAGTCAGCGAACCGGTTGCCTTATTTTCATCAAGTGTTGATTTAGCTGATACCAAAGTTGTAAAAGTCATTGCCATTATCAAAAGAGCACTTATTAGAATTACTGCAAATTTTTTCATAATATTTCCTCCTTAATTTCTATTAAAACTATTAAAATATAGAATGGAATTTGCAAACCTATTTAAATCCGTTAATCTAGGATTTTACATTTCTACTCCTGCGGATTGTATAGAGTATTACCGCAACACCGATAAGTAATAATATTACACCAGCTAAAAGCACCAACACAAAACTGTCTGAACCAGTAAATGGTAATTTGGCATTTAAATTATATGTGTTATTGAGAGTTATCGTAATATCTCTGTAACAGCTGTTCGCACCGTCAATAAAATCAGGTCTGTTGATATCTTTTGGGTTAATAACGGCGTTGTTTTCATATTTCTCTATATCTGCCGTTTTAATCATATACGGGAGTTCAATTTCAATCGGAGCGTATATTGGCTGATAATTATCAGTCGGCTTTACCTCCACAAGTCTGTACTTACCTTCTGGTAGATTTGAAAGATGAATCATTCCGTCTTTCTGTGATCCGTCAGGCATTCTTTTGCCGGTAACAAATGTATCAATTGCTGTGCCTTCCTCACCTTCGCTATAAATATATCCTGTTTCATTAAACCTGATTGGTTCCCATTCTCCGTTGTTGAACCACTCAAGCTTGAACGATACCCCGTTAAGTAATTTATCGTTTTCTCCTCTTTTATACAGAGTGATCGAACACTTTTTAGTTGTCATACCTATATTGACATAATTTTTGCTGTAATAATAGCCATCGCACTTTGCATTAATATTGTTGGTATAACTTCTGCGATATATTTCAGCTGGTGAAGGCATATTGGACTCGACATAAAACGAAGATATTTTATTTTTGGAATTATACTCCGGCGACGCAATATTTCTAGAACCGATCACATCATCGGACTTAGCCTCAAGAAGTTTTTTACTCTGATCAAGTATATTAAACTTAACTGTACTGCCGTCGTCAGCAATCAGAGTTTTGTTTAGTGAACCATCTACAACAATTTTGTAATCACCCTGTTGGAGGCCGCTAAAGCTGTAATAACCATCTGAGTTTGTTTTAGAAGAAGTTCCTGTATCATCATATTTTTGAGTATCAGGATTCAACTTGTACAGCGAAACGGTTACCCCTTTAAATCTCTGTTCACCCTTGTCAATAAGTCCGTTTATATTTTTGTCAAACCATACATAACCGTTCAGACTTCTTCCAACTATGCTTGTTGTTACGGGTCTGGAATAACCTACAACTGAATTTGCCTTGCTTTCGTCATATGCATAGAAGAACGCATTATTCACATAGTTATCATTAGCCTTTCCGTTATACTCAAGTGTAATAGAGATTGTTATACTTTCTGAAACTCCAAGCTGAATTCCACTAACAGCAATTGCTGTTACCGAATCTGCTCCCTTAGGGGTAAAGGTTCCCCCACTACCTACATCCGGATGAGTAATGTCATTCCAGTAATTATTATGGTCGGATATTTGTCCGTAGGTATCTACCCCCAATTTTCCCGCTGCATTTTCATCAGCTTTGCCGTCATTATCGGTAAGATAACTTCGTATACCTTTGTCAGTTGAATAATACACGCCTCTTATTGTACCTGCTCCGGTTTGTGTAATTTTGAGCTTTTTTAAATCGAAACTCACATCACTGCCTGTTGTTCCGTTGCCTTTATTCTCTCCATAATTCAGCCTTACATCACCCTTAAAAGGCAAAACATCAAGTATCGCAAAATTTACAGGAGAAGCAAAATCAGAATTTGTAAATGTAATCTTGTAGGTTAAAGTATTGTCACCTTCCTCGTCATAAGCTACATCAACACTTTTGGATATACCAGGTTTAAGCGCTTTTATCGTCACCTTTTTAGTATCTGAAAGATAACGTCCGTCAGACAAGGCCCAGTAAAAAGTAACATTATAATTGCCTTTATCTTCGGTTGTAAAACTTTTCTGACCTGTCCACTTCATATAGTTTTGATATTCTGCTGATGACTCAGATGCCGTGCTGCTCATATTAACTTTTGAATTAAGCCCCGAATCATTCACACGGTACACCTTCACAATCGTCTGTCCATATTGTTTTTGGTCACCACCGGAACTATCTTTGCTGTTGTAATCATATGAACTGCCTATCAATGCCTGCTTTTTCAAAGTATCAACTGCAAGATTATTACCGTTTTCATCACTGTATGACGGACATTCATTGAATCCTGAAATCATAGCATAATAGGTATCCGTTGCCCTTTTACTGCTGTCATCCTGTTCACGCAACAAAGCGCTGTCATAACCTTTGATTCCATGGGCGTCTCCTTCAGCAGATTGATTAGAATAGTTATCATAAATTCCCAGACCTATTTTATCAGTAATAGCATAGGCCGCCGAAAACGCAAAATTATAATAACTGAATCCAATCTTGTCGATGCCTTGTCCGTTGATATCTGACAATTTTACATCAGATGAGCTGTTTTGACTGTAATTAATTATATTTTTACATTCATCTTTATTTGACTGATAAACAGTAACATCGGCATCATTTCCCGCTTCAAGATATACTGTGGGAATAAGACGAAGATTTCGTGAACCGACAACAGGCTGATCGCTGACATCAGGACTAACACCTGGATCACTTACTTCAGTTTTAATTGGATCATATAGTGAAATGATGTCACCGTAATCTTCAACAAGGCTGTCATAATATGACCTATGCTCTTCGTCACCATTCTTAAGTGATTTCATAAAAGACACAAGCGCAGCAGGTGTCTTTTTTGATAATGCAGAATCAAGAACCTTATAATATATTTCTGCTGTATCGTTGAATTTTTCAAGAGCTTTTGAATACTCTTCATATTTCTTGCGTTTGTTTTTCCATTCGCTATATGACTTGCTGTTACCATCACCAAATGAAGTTATTGTGAGCCATTGCTTTCCAGGCATAAAACCTGCGGAGTAGTAATTGGCAATACTCTTATCGTTACCATCCTTTTTGATATCCACCGAAAGATTTACAACAGGAGTGTTAAATGTACCTATTGTTTTCTTTCCGTCAACAGTATAGTCAAGAGAAAATCCGTTTCCGCCGATTCGATCAAAAAATCCGCTCTTTTCGTTGAGTACAGAGTTTATATTCCACTTAACTCCGGACTCACTAGTATTTTCGCCTGTCGTAAATGTAAAATTAGAGGTAATGTCACGAACGGTATCATATACTTTAGGTGATGCTTCAAAACTGTCATAAGAAACAAGTTTATAGTCACCGGCAATGTACCAGGTAAACTTACTGTCATCGACATCGGACATATTGCAGTCCGATGGATTGGTGGTTACAGTTATTTTATTTTTACTTTTTGATGGGTCAAAATTTATCGTAACATCACATTTATCAACTCCAGATGCGTCGCCGTTTAAGATAAGCATATAGTTTTCACCGCTGTCATCACCATATGATATGCCTGAATCCCAGTTTCCGTTTGCTGCAATTTTAAACGGATATGATACTGTTTCGCCGTTTTTCCCAACCTTGACACCGGTATAGGTTTTTGTAAATGAACCGCTACCATCCGCAGCAACGGTCATAGATCCGCCTTCCGATGCCATTTTCTCATCCTCAGCCGTACCAGGAGTACCTTTATCAGTAAGGCCAAGCCAGTTATAACCTGTTAAACCTTTGTCACCGAGTACGGAATATGATTTAATTTGGACGGGCTTTACTGCAGACTTAGTAACATCTTCACCGGTTTCAGGATCAAATGCCTGCTGAATTACAGCTTGATTTTTGGGATTATAGGTGAATTTTAAATCATATTTTTCAACATTTCCCACAAGACTGAAAGAAATATTCTCGCCACTGTCTTTACCTTTTTCAACAATCTTAAACGCATAATTTTGACCGGATGGAACGCCTGGTTTTGTATATTCATATAAGCCGTTCTCTTCATCATAAGTCATTACAGCATCGTATAGATTCCAAGTTTTACCCATAAGATTCTGTGTACCGGTCACTACATATTCTTTTATGTCGAGAGCATCAGAGGGGTCGGTAGAAACAGAAATAGTTTGTTTTGTTCTGTTGAATGTTATAGTTACATCTGCTTTTTTAGTTAATGTAAATGTGTAGTTATCAAGGCTGTCGTTTCCACCCCAGCTCATATCAAGCGAGCCATTCGCGCCGACTTTAAATGCATATGTACCTTCTGCAACATTTTTATATGTTTTTCTGTATAGGTTATCACTACCGACTACCGAATCCATAAGTCCGGCCTCAGCAGCGGCTTTTCTGTACTTTTCTTTTGACAGCTCTGATTGATCCTTAGGATGATCTTTGTCTCCCAACCAAAAGTATCCTGTCAATTTTTCAGAACCTATAACAGAAAAGTTTCTTACATCAACCGTAGGACTAGCATATTCTCCGGTATCATGAGGTACCTTTGCACTTACCGTGGTTTCCTTAGTGTGAGAATCATAGGTAAAAGTAACTGTGCAAACGGCATCAGGATCTGTAAGATGATTTTTTATGCTGAAATAGTTGTTCGAACCCTTGTCAACAGCATTTTCTATCACTTTATATGCATAATTTTGTCCCATTTTTACATTATCAAATGAAACCGTATATATGCCTGAACCTGATGATATTTCCTTTAACTGACCTTTTTCCGCTGCTTCAAGCTCTTTGCCTGATTCAAGCCAGTTATATCCTGTTAAAGACTGCTGACCAATTACAGACAACCCATTGAAGTCATATTCTGTCGTTTTGTCAGTAAATACCTTATAGATTTCACCGTTTGTTGCCTTAGCGATTGTCAAATGAGTTTTGTTATTAAATTCAAAATAAACCGTACACGGTTCTTTGAACTTAAAACTCATATTTTCTGATTTACCGGATATACCGTAGCTTTCGGTCCAAGCGTGATCCTTTGCAATTTTGAACTGACATTCGGTCTCTTTATAGTTACCATTTTCATCTTTATCAGGTTTAAAATCACAGGAATATGTATATATGCTTGAATCGGAGGAGCTCATTTTCAAATCGTAATCCGAATTATCAACCTGCCAGTTTGCATTAGGTAATGTTCCAACAAGCGTCCATGTTTCGGATTCCGTCCCATCTTCTGTACCGCCGAGAAAAATTCTCTTCTCATTGGAAATTCGGTCACCGTGTTCGTCAATAGGACGTCCTCTTGAATCACTCAAAACGGCATATATCTGATAATTCTTAGAACGAATCTTTGAATACCTGAACATTATCTTTGCCGAACAATTTTCAACAGGAATATTAAGCACACAGTTCTGACCGTCAAACTTGTCGCTACCGTAGTTATATGCCAATGTATTGTTTGCCTGTACCTTAAACTCATATTTTCCTGCGGCAAGATTAGAATAAGTGTTTTCAAAAAATCCCGTTTTAGGGTTAAGTTTCAGCTGATTTGACTTTACCGCGCAAGACCAGTCGTTATCGGTAGAAAATGATCCGTCGGCTGTATTCATCTTGTAATCCCAATGATTAAGTTTAACAGTTGCGGTAGATGCCTGAGCATATCTGTATGGCAATACAACTCCTGCAAGCTGGGCAGCAAACATATTTGTATTTGGATGATAATTTTCATAAATTTTTGATGTGTTATTTGCAAGTGATAATACGGGGTGTTTCTCACCCATTGTGACATTTCCCAAATTGTCAATTTGTTCTGTGGCATTCTCAACATAGAACACCGAACCTTTTACGGCGTCGGTTATTTTATCTTCAGTAACCCGATTAAAATCTGAAACGTCAGTATCTGATGCCATAAACACTCTGAGCTGGGGGTAATAGCCGTCGTTATACTGCCAAAAGTCAGTGCCGTAGTTTTTGTCTATATATTCTTCTGAACCCATTGACATTCGGCTGATCACAACTCCGTATGCATTTTTGTACTCTATGGGGCTTCCCGTAAGTCCGGCAACTTTTTTGACATCAGACTTTTCGGTGTAAACGCCTCTTATACCGATAACCGAGAACGGTATTTCATTTCCGTATGCGTCTCTTTGTATTTTTACTTTTTTTCCATGAGTAACTTTCCAATAAAATTCATCACTTTCAAAAAGGCCGTCATAACCGCCATTACCGTATCGTTGCGTTGTATAACGTGTGTAATCATACCGGCAGGTCTCGGCAAATGCAACCCCTATTGCCTTTTCGTGCATTCCTGTAGTCTGCATATCGTAGTAGCAGTTGTAAAAGTAGCCATAAGTATGCTGTTGCTCCCAAGTCATATCACCGGCACACCAATATGCATCGGGTGTAATCATACCAATAAACCCACCTGTTAAATTCCCTGATTCAAAAGTAGCTTCATCATTGAGTACAGCATTTCTGTCGGTGTTACTGTCCGTCATAATGTTACCAACTTCACCCGCAGCATAACAGTTCATATACACCGAGCCGTAAGTATTGTATATTGTTATTCCGCCACTTGTATTAACCGAAGTGTCATTAGTGCTATAATTGCTATCCAGTCCAACAAATCCGCCGCAGTTCCTCCCTGCATAATCCATACCTACCATTGTTGTAGAGTAGCAATCGCTGTAAACTGTGGCATAATCTCCTCCATCAAGTCCCGTAAAACCACCCATAGTCATTTTTCCCTCTACGATGCCTGATGTATAACAATTTTTAAAATACGAACCTATTCTTTTCTTTCCTTTGTCGTCATACATCCCCCCGGAGCGACACCCGTGAACTCTTCCGATAAATCCGCCAGTTTTGCTGTTTGCGTACATCGTGTTGTTTGTATAGCAGTTGCGGGCAATAATATTTCCGCCGCAAGAAATAAACATGCCTGAATCGTTTCCTGTTGAAAACATTTCGCAATCAACGGAATACGAATTGTTAAAGTAAACAGGATAAGGGCAGACCGAATATGAAGTAGAGTAGTAATTTGCATACGCTATAGCCTCCGGACATTCTGGAAAGCTGATATGGTAGCTGGCCTCCAAACAACTAACACTGGAATCCGAATAAGAACCCCAACTAGTTGTGTACGAGAACATTCCCCCAACATGATCCAAACCGTATATGTAGCCTTTTGAAGTTGAGCAATTATTCATAAGCAGGTTATTTCTATACTGTCCTCTACCTCCGAAAAAGGCAATTCCCTGACCTCTGTCACCACTATTTGTTAAACCGTTTTGCTGAAAAAACATTTGGTTCATATGGACATTATCAAATAGAACCGCTCCACAAGCGCCTCCGTCACCGCCACCAAAGAAAAATCCAGCGGCTGCGCCGTTCTCACTGTTTTGATGCAAAAGCATAACGGACTGAATCCCGAGGTTTTTTACAACAAGCGAGCCGGTGTTGCGGTCTATTGAAGAATTCTTTGTACCCTCAGGACTGCAAAGCAGACCAAAGTAATAATTTGTGCCGCTCATTTTCCAGTTGTATATAGTGTGACCGTTACCCTCAATGTATAAATGACGGCGTAACTGTCTTCCTGTGGTATAGTCCATGTTTTGCATGCCGCCCATATCAATGTCGGAACAAAGATTTATTTTGGTATTCCAGTTCTTTTCACCCATCTGTTCCAAAACAAAGACAAATTGATCGGCAGTATATACATTAAAACAATGAAACTCAGGTGCAAGACTTTTTACCATCTGTCGTTCATTCTTATAATCATAGTAGATTTGAAGATATGTTTTCCTTGCTTCGTCATAAGCACCGACCTCTGTTACGGTATAAGTGCCGTAAGGCTGAAGTCCGCCGTCAATCGGTTTTCCATCGTTATCATACCCCTGCATATTAGAAGTATCTGTCCAGTTAAAAAATTCATTACCCTTCTTTACTGACAATTTGTTAATGGCAGTTGGATCCTGAACTGTATCGAAATTCTGTCCAAAAACCGCATTCTGAATTTGAGTCCAGCGGGCATTCTGGAAATCTGTAATATTGTCATATTTAGTCTGGGATAAATTTGATTCAGCTGAATCGGCCGCACTTACAGGAATATTTGTTAAAGGTAATGCGGTCACAAGTATAACAAAAACCATTAAAACTGCAACGACAGAACGCAAATTTTGATTAAATCTCGTTTTCATAATTTTCACTCCTTTTACTATTTATCCTATTTCAGTATACTATACATATGTTGCTTTTTCTACCAACTAAAATTGACATAATATGTTAACTACCATTTACATTTTGGAATTTTTACCACTGATTGTAGCAGTGATCGTTTTTAGACAATATAAATAAAATATTGATGTGCAATTTTAAAATTTAAAGGACTATTAATATAAAATTAAATAAAACAAGGGACTGTTAATCGTGACTTTGTTCACGATTAACAGTCCCTTGCTATTATGATTTATTGTTTACTTTATGTATATTCTCCCTGAGTGACATTACGCTTTGCAAATTCTCGATTTATCGTATTGAGAACACGCTTTTTATCGGCGCTCCACATTGGTGCTACAAGCAGTTTTTTATCTCCGTCACCTGTTAGACGGTGAATTACAACATTTTTGGGCAACACTTCAACGCAGTCGCAGAGAATGTCAATATAATCATCCATTGAAAGCACATTGAATTTTCCGCTTTCATAATCGTCACACAAGTCTGTATTTTTCAGAACGTGCAATAATTGGAGTTTGATTCCGTCTGTTTTAGTGCCTGCATATTTTACCGATTCAAGCATCATCACTTCAGATTCGTTTGGAAGTCCCAAAATTATGTGTGTAATTACATTGATTCCGATTTTATGAAGATTTTCTACGGCTGAGTCATAGACGGAGAGCGGATACATTCTTCTTATATAATCTGCCGATTTTTCGTGAATTGTCTGCAATCCGAGTTCAACCCAAACGGGTTTTATCTTGTTTAGCTTTTCAAGAAGGCTTAGTACATCATTTCCCAGGCAATCCGGACGGGTTGCAATTGACAAAGCAACTATGTCAGGTTCTGAAATTGCCTCTGTGAAAATTTTTTCAAGATACTCAATCGGCGCATAGGTATTTGTAAACGGTTGAAAGTATGCAATAAACTTTTTGCAGTCAGATTTCTTTTTAATACGCAATTTTGCCTGACTGATTTGTTCGTGAACAGGAAGAATTGCGTCAGCCGCAAATTCTCCCGAACCTCCCCGACTACAAAAAATACAGCCCTTCGTTCCGAGCGTTCCGTCACGGTTAGGACAAGTCATATTACCGTTTAGCGAAATTTTATATACCTTTTCGCCAAAAGTGTTTTTGAGATATTTATTTAAAGAATAATAATTCATTATTATCACCTGTACAAACAAAAAAGGTCGGCAGAAAAGCCGACCTTTGTGTCTTTCGACATATTAGAGAGGAAATCTATGAAAAGTTCTTGTAAGCATTATCTTTATTAGTTAAAGTGTTTTGTTTTTGTCTATCTTTAACTTACAAGCATATAATAACTGTCTTATGTGACAGAAAATTGAACGCTTGTGTAAAGTAATGTGAAGGTTTCAAAAAGATTATGAGAACTTTCTGATATATTCAAGAAACTTTGCATAGAGCTTATCCTCAAGCTCTTCAAGAGTATTATCTATACCGCCGTTAAAAAACATTTTGTTGTGTTTTGAAAGTGAAAGATATGCGCCAATCATACTCTTTCTGACCTCACTCTGCAAATCTTCTCCGAGTTCTTTACCACAAGAAAGTCCAAGATAAATATTACCATCAACAAGTTGTGATGCCACAGCGGCATTTTTCAGTTCAAAAGAATTGAATTTGTGAAGTCCCGTTGCAAATTCACGGAGAGAGAACTCCTCTTCACCTTTTTTATATTCTTTCTGCTTTTCCAAAATTTCATTTTCACAGACTTCTAGTGAAAAGCTTCCGCCTGTAATATATTCGTGCATATATTCGGGATTTGTAGCAAGAACATTGTAAAGTCGCATTGAGTTCACGGCTGTTTCAAGACATGAAAATGACGCAAACTGCATATTGCTGTCATTCAGCTTTATAAAACTGTACATATTCTGAAAAACAGACTTATTGACAACAAGTAAAACAAGCCTTTCACTCTCACGCATTTCTGAAAGAACAGGATTTGTCAGAAACGTCATTGTGAACTTATATGACTTATTTACATAATCGTTCAGCAAATTTAAAAATTCATTCAAAAAATCATTTTCTCTTATTGTAAATTCAAACATACTTTCACCTATCTGAACAGTTCCATATCTGCGTTATAAAGGTCATTTCTTGTGATATCAACATCACAGGAAAGCGAAAAACGGTTCTCAAAAGCAGAAATGAGTAAATTTGGATTTACATTATCGGAACTTCCTGCTGATAAAACGATATCAAGTTCTACAAAATCAAACTTTTCGGTTACGGTAAAGCTCTTTATACCCTGCTTTATATCGACGGTTTTCATACCTTTTTTTGATTTCTTTTCAATCTCGATGCTTTCACTTGCAAGCAGCTCTTTGAGCTGTTCGCATACTGTATGAGAATTTTCAGCGTCACAGGAAATCTTGATTGTAAACGATGCAAATGCAATCTTGCCGGCTTTCATAACGGGTTCTGTCACATTAAACACACGAAGTCCTCTTGGCAGACAGTCGTTAAGCCTTGAAATAATTTCTTCAAAAGGAAAATTGTCATCTTCAAGTTTGACATCCATACATTCGTTCACGCCTCTGAATCCGAGCGAAAGCGGCAATGGAAATGTTGCAAACGGATGCGGATTAAAGCCTTCTGTATGCCAGATCGGAATTTTGCTCTTGTGTAACGCACGGAGCATACAGCGGTTGAGGTCAAGGTGTGAAATATAACGACATTCAAAGTCCTTTTTAAACCATATTCTTACGCTTTTCAAAGCACACACCCTTTCCGTATTTTGCTGCGCCACAATTGTTGCATTTCAGTCTGCAATGCGGTGTTGTGGTATCTGCATACGCTTTTTTACATTCTCTGATAAGGAAATCCTTTGTTACACCGTAGTCAATATGATCCCACGGAAGAATTTCGTCAAAACTTCTGTGTCTGTTAGCGTAGAATGAGGGGTCAATACCACATTCATCAAAGAGGTCAAGCCATTTTTGAAGGCTGAAACAATCATTCCAACCGTCAAAATGAAAACCTCTTTCGCAGGCAAGTTCCATAGCCTTACAGAGTTTTCTGTCACCTCTTGCAAAAACGGCCTCAAGGTAGCTTGTATCCGCATCGTGGTAGTTGAACTGAATTTTTCTTGTTGTAATACTTTCTTTAATATGCTGTTGTTTTTCGTGAAGAACAGGAATTGTGTCTTGAGGTTCCCACTGGAACGGTGTAAACGGCTTTGGCACAAATGATGATGCTGAAACAGTTACGCGAACAGACTTGCCCTTTGGCTTATCGGGACATTTGTAATAAGCATCAACAACAGACTGACCCAGACCTGCAATAGCGGCAACATCATCCATCGTTTCGGTCGGCAAGCCAATCATAAAGTAGAGTTTTACAGTAGTCCAGCCGCCTGCAAATGCAGTTGTACAAGTCTGTAAAAGTTCATCCTCACGAACATTTTTATTGATAACATCACGCATACGCTGGCTTCCTGCTTCTGGAGCGAAAGTAAGACCGCTCTTGCGGACAGTTTTAATCTTGTTCATAATGTCATCGGTAAAGCCGTCAACTCGAAGTGACGGAAGTGAAATACTTACCTTTTCGTCCTTACTCCACTCGTTGAGTTTATCAAGCAACGGTACAATCTGACTGTAATCGCTTGAGCTAAGAGATGAGAGCGAA
>CACXEX010000162.1 GCA_902766775.1 uncultured Ruminococcus sp.
ACAATTGATTATTTACGGTTTACAAAATGCTTAAAATAAGTTAGAATACAGATAAAGACAAATTGCGGATTTTACATATATTAAAGATAGGAGGATTCTTTGTGAAAAAATTAATACCCGTTATGGCGATAATTATGCTCGTTCCGTTTGTATTATGTTCCTGCTTTACAAAACAGGCGGAGAGCATATCATTAAACTATGAAGAGATTGAATTTCATGTTGGAGATACAAAGCATATTTCCGTGACGATTGAGCCCGAGGGTGCAGACGCAGGAAAAATCAGTTGGTCATCATCGGACAATAAAATTGTTGCGGTTGACGACGGAACAATCACAGGCAAATCAAAGGGAACAGCCGTTGTTACGGCAGAGAGCGAAAGCGGTCTTAAAAGACTTTGCAATGTTACCGTTCTTGATAAAGAAATTGAAGGCGTTACCCTGAGCGAAAGTTCAACTTCCGTCAAAAAAGGTAGCAGAATTCAGCTTGAGGCGAAGGTGAAACCTGTTGATGCGCCGTCCGACAGCCTTACTTGGACATCGTCAAAGCCGGAGGTTGCAAGCGTTGACAGCAATGGTATGGTTCTCGGTGAGAGCGAGGGTATTGCAACAATCACCTGCGAATCGGAAAACGGCAAAAAGGCGACTTGTACCGTTACCGTTAAGGACAACAGCAAAAAAGCTACCGTTCCCTCAACCGAGTCCTATACTCAGCCGGCAGAGTCAAAACGTGACAATGATTCGTCTTATTCGTCGAACACAAATCGTTACAATGAAAGTTTCATTATTCCGTATTCATCTGACAGAAAACTCTCGCTTTCCGAAATTTCAGGTTTGAGCGGGGAAGAGGCTCAGGCGGCTATAAATGAAATCTATGCCCGTCACGGCTATATTTTTAAGACAAAATCAATTCAGAAATACTACGAAAGACAGAGCTGGTATCACAAAAACTACAATTTCAGCGAAAGCGATTTTTCGGATATTGAGTCGTATAATATAGCGTTATTGCGCAATAGTAATTGATATAAGGACAATTTTATGAAGTTTGAAGTTGATTTAAAAATTGAAAAACCGAGATATTTTACTGTGTCGGATATTACCTATGCACAGGTTGACGCATGGTTCGGACACACAACACGAGACCTGAAACTTGATTTGATTTATCCAAAACTAAAAAACAAGAAATGCCCATGTATAGTATGGTTTTGTGGCGGCGGTTGGATAAGAATGGATAAATCTGCCCATTTTGCTTATCTTGCAAAGCTGGCACTTGAGGGCTTTGCAGTTGCAAGTGTTGAGTATCGCACAAGCAATGAAGGGGCATATCCGATGCCGTTAGAAGATGTAAAAGCGGCCATTCGCTACATCAAGGCTCACGCAGACCGTTACAATATAGATGAAAATAAAATCGGTGTAGCAGGCGAATCTGCGGGAGGATATCTTGCCGCAATGTGCGCTTTGGATAATGATAGGGCTCTTGATGTCGGAAATTATCTTGATTATTCAAGTGAGGTGCAGGCTTGCTGTGCTTTTTATCCGCCGACAGATGTTTCAACATTTCCGTATGAGTCACCGTTGACTGCGGCGGCAAGTATGGAGTCGCTTATGCTCGGAATGAATGTTGTGCTTAATAAGGAAAAGGCAATGGAGTGCTGCCCTGTTTCGTATGTAACTCCGTCAGCACCGCCATTTATTATTTTTCACGGTACAGAGGACTCAACGGTGCCGTTTTCGCAAAGTGTTGAGTTGCACGACTTGCTTGAGAAAAACGGCTGTGATATAACATTGGTTGCGATTAACGGTGCTGAACACGCAGATATCTTCTTTGCACAAGAAAAGTTGTGGGATATGGTGGCTAAATTCTTTAAAGATAAACTTTATGATTAACAAAATCGACAGGTTGTTGAGCCTGTCGATTTTTGCGTAAAAAAACAGGTTCAAAACCAAATTGGTTCTGAACCTGTGAAAAATCATTTATCTGTTAAGAAGTTTCTTTTTGTACTGTGCCGGTGTAAGGCCGTAAACCTTTTTGCACTGGGTGATGAATGACTTTACATTGGCAAATCCGTTTTCAAGCGCAGCGGCAGAAACCGTTGAATTTTTCTCAAGCATATCGTTTACCGCATTTTCAAGACGAAGGTTTGCGAGGTACTCCGAAAAACTTACACGGGTTATGCTCTTAAAGTATTTAGAAAAATACGACGGTGAAAGGTTTACAACAGATGAAATTTCGTTAAGAGGAATTTCGCGCTTATAGTTTTCATTAATATACGCAATTGCTGTTTTTGCGTATGAAAAATCTCTCCTCGGAATAATCGGGTTGTTTGAAGCTCTTTTAAAACAAGTGCAATGCTTTAAAAGCAGGTAGTATATCTTATTGACATGAGCAATCTGGAGCAATGTGCTGTATTCGTCATGCTCATCTGTTTCGGCAATTTCCTGAAGAACCTTAATGAGTTCCGGCTTGGTCTGCGGAGAAACAGAAACATCAAAAATGACGCTGTCAATTGACTTGCAGAACATACGCATATATTCAAATGAAAGCTGAATACAAACCAGACGTACAGTTGTTCCGGCAACAGGACGGACAAGGTGAACATCTTCACTGTTAAAGAGGATAAAATCTCCTTCGTTTACTATAATTGTTTCTCCGTTTCTCGGACATTCTGCCTGACCCTTTATAACATAAACGAGCTCAGGCTCTCTGTGCCAGTGAAGCTCGGTTTTATGCGTCTCTGACGAAAGATCAAGATACATCACTTTTGCAGGTGTATTTTGATCATAATTTATTATTTCGTACTTATAATTCAAAATATCTCACTCCGAATTCGCCTATTGCGAAAAATGTAAAATTGTTGTATAATAACATAATTATAGCGTGAAAAAACACGAAAATCTATATAAATATGTTATGTGATTATGTACAAATGTTGTATTAAGGAGAATTTATGAATCAGAAAGATGATTATAGTGCCCTGTCAAATATGTGCATTTCCAGTGGAGTAAGAACCCCTGATATTAATTTTGTAATTAAGCCGACTATGCGTGAAACATACGGTTTGTTCATTGTTACGGCAGGCAAGGGAGTTTTCATTATTGACGGAGTCAGATACCCTGTGAAAAGGGGAAATTCCGTGATGCTTTTTCCGTATTCAAGGATAGAGGTGACTGCATATCCGGGAATAATTTTTGAATACAAATGGGTTGAACTCAGGGGCTTTGAGGTTGCGGTGATGATAAGTCGTACTAATTTTTCAAGAAACCGTCCCGTTGCTCCCGAAATTCCTGTTGACAACTTTTTTAAGTATTTTGATGTTGATGCCGACGGCTCCGATAAGGTTTATTCTGCCTGCCGCACCAACGGAAGAATACTTATCCTTTTGTCCTACTATATTCAATATTATCCGAGTGAAAAAACGACCGAAACTAATTATGTTATGCAGGCAAGGGATTATATCGAAAAAAATTTTCGAGATGTTTCTTGTACGGTAAATCGGGTTGCAGACAAAATCCAGATTGACCGCACATACCTTTACCGACTTTTTAAGCAGGAAACAGGTTTGTCGGTAATTGAATACATCAACAATTGTCGAATAAGACGGGCTTGTTCGATGCTGAGCAACACATCGGCTCAGATTAAGGATGTTGCCCTTTCGGTGGGCTTTTCCGACCAGCTTTATTTTTCAAAAGTGTTCAGAAAAATAAGAGGAATCACACCCACGGAATACCGAAAAGAGCACTCAAACGATTTGTTTATGTAATTTTATTATTACTGAAACCACACGGTAAATAAATCAAAAAGCGGAGTCGATTTTGGCTTTGCTTTTTTGCGTTAAACGGGGATTTTACCGCGGCTTTTCAGGCTCAAAATTCTTTATCGGAAAGCGGTTACAAAACAGTTACAAAGTGGTAACGAAACGGTAAAAGCGAATTTCTTGCAAATTGCATATAAATTTGCAGGATAATTCCCGATAAGAAACAAGATTATATTGCAAAAATAGAAAATAAAGGCGAATCTCTTGTGAAACTGCACAAAAATCCACCTCTTGCTTAGTTTGACATTCACAAAACACAGTCCTATAATGTGTGCCTGTAAAGAGCAGGTCGGCTCTTTAGTGAAGGTTTATGAATAAAATATGCAATTTTCAATGCAAAAACAGACCCCGAAAATTGCAAGTCAGGAGAAATTTATTATGCAGAAAAAGAAAGAGAACTTTCGTCCGCTGCGTTCTGTAACGACTTTTGCACTTGCAGCTGCAATTATTACAGGTTCGGTTTATACGGTAGCTGCTGCCGTGAATCTTAACGCAGACACAAAACAGGTTGCAACATCAGACGGTGTTGAACTGGCAAACGGTGACATCGTTTATGCAGGACTTGACGAAACAGGTTTTACACACGGAATGATTAAGGCTGTTGAAATCAGCGTTGACTACAACGGCGATGTTCAGACAGTCAGCCTTGCAAAGGGAACTGTTGCCGATGTTCTTGAAAGAACAGGCATTACTCCCGCATATGACGAGGTGGTTGAACCGTCGCTTTCAACTCCGATTGCAGAGAATATGACTGTCAAGGTTTATAAGGGCAAAAAGCTTACAATTACTGCGGACGGCAAATCTGACACGGTGTATGCACCTAACGGTAATGTTTGTGACATTCTTAATCAGCTCGGATATAATCTTTCGGATGACGATATCCTCAGCGTTGACAAGGATAGCAACATTCAAGACGCAGATAAAATTACAATTAAGCGCGTAAAATATGAGAATGAAACCGAAACACAGTCGGTTGACTTTGAAACCGTAAAGAAAAATTCGGACGAAGTTGAACTTGGCAAAACAAAGGTTCAGACCGAGGGTAAAAAGGGCGAGGCTCTTGTTACTAAAAAGTGCAAGTATGTTGACGGTAAAAAGGTATCTTCCGAAACAGTTGATACCAAAATCACAAAAGAACCGATTGACAAGGTTGTGCTTACCGGCACAAAGGGCTCAAATGTCAGCAATCCTGCCGGCACATTCACAGATATTAACGGCAACACGGTTGCTTATTCGTCGGTTGTTACAGGTTCAGGGACAGCATATACTGCTCCTGCCGGTTCACTCACAGCCACAGGCGTGACAGCCTATCACGGCGGCGTTGCGGTAAACCCGAACATTATCCCATACGGTTCAAAGCTTTACATCGTTTCGACAGACGGCAGTTTTGTTTACGGTTATGCAACAGCTGTTGACACAGGCGGAGCGCTTATGTCAGGAACAGCAATCGTTGACTGTTTCTACAACACGTATGATGAATGTGTCAACTTCGGCAGAAGAGATGTAAATGTATATATCGTCGGTTAAGCGGGTGCCTCGCACTCAATTCGTGAAGATAGTTTGGTATAATCGAAACTTGGATTCCCGAGATTGGCTTGCTGATAGAATTAACTTTGTATAGCGAGTGCCTCGCAACCAATTAATTAGGATAGTTTGATATAATCAAATTAATAATATTACGACATAATCAGGGCAGATACTTCGGTATCTGCCTATTGTTTTTGAAATTTATATTGATTTATCGGAAAATATGCGGTATAATATACTGTACTTGTGACAGATTGAAAGATTGAACCGAAAGGAAAAATATTATGAAGAGAATTCTTACAGCGATTTTATGTGCAGGCATTCTTGCGGTTGCTGCGACAGGTTGTAACTATAATGATGCACTTTATAAGGACAGTAACAGTTCTTCACAGACAAGCCAGGACGGTACTCAGCCTACAACATCATCAGTAGATGATACAAAATATGACAACAACCTTGACGGTATCGTTAAATACTTTGCAGCAAAGGGATATATTGAAAATAAAGAAGGCAGCTATGTAAAGATGGATGCATCTGCTATCGGCGCTAAAGAAGGCAAGAAGTTCACTACAAAGTATGCAGGTTCAAATATCACTATTGAGCTTTATTCTTACGATACAAAGAAATCAAACAGTACAGCTGATGAGATTGTAAAGTCTGTTAAGGACAACGGCACATTCAGCATCTACGGACTTCCTGATGTAACAGCCTACCTTTCAGACAACGGTAACTATCTTATGATTTATACTGATTCTACTATTGATAAGACAAATCCGGACAAGACAAAGGATAACTACAAGCACCGTGAGCAGGTTATCAAGGATTTCAAGGCTTTCAAAAAGTAACATATATATGTAAATAATTATGACGCAACAAAGCGGAGATTGATTTAATTTCAATCTCCGCTTTTTCTACTATACTTATAGTGCTTTTGTTATTTAAGTTTTGTGCCGCAGTTACCGCAGAACTTCATATCCGAATTACACTGCATATGACAGTTGGGACATATAACAGTATCAGTTTTATCACTCATATCGTCTGCGACAGCTTGCATATAAGGATTTTCAAATTGGGTAGTCTTGGGTGTATCTTCTGCATTTTCGCTCATCGAGCCGAAATCAACGCTCTGCGGCTGGAAATCAACCGGCTGCTGAACAGGTGGCTGAATACCGTCTGTCGGTACTTCGCTTGTTACAGGAGCAACAGGAGGCACAACAGCACCGCTCTGAGGTGCGTTATATTCAGGAGCCTGACCTGCACCGAGGTTAATACCGTTAGTGCGTTTCTTTATATATATATGAAAAGAAATTGCAAGGGCTGCAAGCAAGCCGTAGAAAACAGCAGACAAAACTGAATTGATTACCATAATTATAGTGGCAGCGGAAAGGAACATTGACTCAACGGCACCGTTTCCCTCAAATGTATTGCTGTAATGAAAGTTTTGATACTTGTCTGCAAGCTGATGAAGAAGTTCGGAAATCTCGTAGCCGTATAACTTTATATACATAGCCATAGCAATTGTTGTTGCTATACCTACAACTGCAAGAAGAATTGAAGTTACAGCGAGAAGTATTGAACCTCTGCTTGAAAGATAAACCGAAGTAGCACCCTTCTTGATTGAGTTGGACCATAAGAGCATTGCAATAGAATGCAGGAGCGTTATCAGAACGGATGGAATAAAAATTATTGCAAATAGCAGGAAATATCTAAAGGCGTCATCTAAAAAGAGCCTTATAGAAACAGTGAGTCCTGCCATTACAAGAATAAGCATACCGGATGCAACTATTCCTATGATAGCATATACCTTTATAAGTGTTACCATACCGCCAAACGGCATAGGATCGTTTGAACGGGATTTAACATAAAGGAAGATAAGTGCAATGCATAAGAGGATAGCGAGTGAATCGCCCGAACCGACTGATACCGAAATGTTAGTACTACTTGAGCCGGAATTAAACTTAACCATTCCGAGTATAGCAGAAAGTCCTGCCACAATTCCGCATATCAATGTAAGCGGTCTGGAAAAGAATCCTTTCAGTATCTGCACATTCTGCTGATACGGATAATAGGGACTTGGATTAATCATAAATTTTCCTCCGAAATATTAATTTGTATTTCTATTTTATATTATAGAAGGGGAAAATACAATAGAATTTTGAAAATTGTAAAAGTGTGTAATTTGCACCTACACAATATGTTGTGGCAAAACAAAGAAATTTGTTGGAAAAGCCACAAGGCAAAAACTTTTTTTAAAAAAATTGAATTTTTTTTGAAAAAAGGGTTGACTTTTCTTGAAAAAGGTATATAATAGACAATGTTCCGCGAAGGAAAACAACAAATCCTCTTAAAACAAAAGAGAAAATGAAGTTTTTCTTGTGCAAAGTGAACATAGGACCTTGAAAATTGAACAACGAGATAATAGTAAAGAAACCCGTAATGACTTTGAGGAGAGCTCAAAGAATTACAGTGAGATGTACACTAAAAAGCATCAGGAATTACGGATATAGTCAGTGACATATTCGTCAATGAGCGATTAA
>CACXEX010000163.1 GCA_902766775.1 uncultured Ruminococcus sp.
GGCGGTGCTTGTCTGCATAGTATTTATTGTACAAACTCTTTTGGGAGGAATTTAAAATATGCTTGCTGAACAAAACGAAAAGAGATTCACGGCGGCACTCAACTGCCTTTGCAAGAATATTTCACGCAGACTTTTACCACTTGCACCTAAATTAGCCGATTCTGTTCAGGAAATCAGATTGCGGCTTTCACGACCTCTTGCACTCGTCTGTCCCGACAATACATACTACCTCACTCAAAACGGCGGACTTACCAACACAATTCTTGACGGTGCAATGTTTATTGTTTCAAAAGCCGATATTGTCGACACATTCAACAACATTTGCAACTATTCCGTTTATAACAGGCAGAACGAAATTGTAAACGGCTTTGTTACAATGTACGGAGGTCACAGGGCAGGAATATGCGGAACGGCGGTTGTTAATAACGGGAAAATCGTGAATATCCGTGATATAACCTCAATCAATGTCCGTATCGCAAGAGAGCATAAGGGTTGTGCTGATTCACTTTACAATAAAATAATCGCCGTTTCGGGAGGTGTTCTCATATGCGGAGCACCTTGCAGTGGCAAAACGACTGTACTTCGTGACCTTGCAAGACTTCTGTCAACCAAAGGCAAGAAGAATGTTGCTCTGATTGATGAAAGGGGAGAGCTTGCAGGTACGGCATCTGGTAAATTTCAGAACGATATCGGAATGTGCGATGTCTATGATTCATACAACAAGAGCGAGGCTATGCTCCACGCAATCCGCAGTATGGCTCCCGAAATTGTTATATGCGATGAAATCGGCTCAAAAGAAGATATCTATGCCGTTGAAAAGTCAGTCAATTGCGGAGTTCGTATAATTTCATCAACTCATTGTGCAAATGAATATGAGCTGAAACAAAAAGCAAATATGGTTTCTCTTATGAAAACAGGTGCATTTCAAACGCTCGTATTTCTCTCGAATCGAACCCACGCAGGTGAAATTGTGAAAATATCACAGGTAGGTGACAATTTTGCCGTTTAAACTAATAGGCTGTCTGCTTGTTGTCTGCACGGGTACAATGATAGGTTTTGTGTTGTCGGGAAGGTTGTACAAACGCAGAGATTTTCTGAAATCGTTCACGGAATTTATATCATTGCTTGCAACTAATCTTCGCTATAGCAGTGATGATATTTTCACTTTGGTTAATTCCTGTGCAGAAAATTCAAATCTAAATCTACTGCATTTTTCAGAATGTGACAGACCTTTTGACAAATTGTGGCTTGACAAGGTTAAGCAAATATCTTCTGAAATACCGCTTGCAAAATCAGATATTTCAATGTTGAAAGATTTCGGAAGTCAGCTTGGCAAAACCGATACAGAGGGACAGTTAAAACATCTTGAACTCTACGAGGTGTCATTTTCAAAACAACTTTCATCAGCCCGTGATGCCATAACAAAAAAATCAAAGCTATACAAAACAATGGGATTTTTTGCAGGAAGTGCAATCGCCCTTATGATGATTTAGAGGTAAAAATGGATGTTGAACTTATTTTCAAAATCGCCGCAGTCGGCATAATCGTTGCGGTTCTTACCCAACTTCTCATACGGAGCGGTCGGGAAGAACAGGCAATGCTGACCTCACTTGCAGGACTTATAGTTGTGTTGACGCTGATAATCACGCAAATCAGCACCCTGTTCAACACAATAAAACAGCTTTTCGGTTTTTGATATGAATATCCTGTCAGTTTCCGTGCTTGCCGTTGTGACCGTAATAATCTGCGTAATGCTCAAACCGAAAAATGCGGAAATCTCTATAATGCTCGGTATAAGCTGTTCCGTAATTATTTTAATCAGCGTGCTGACTCAGGTGTCGGCTATCGTCACAACAATCAACCAAATCATAGCGTCATCGGGAATAAGCGTTGATTACATAGTAATTCTGCTGAAATCAATCGGAATATGCCTTGTTACCGAATTTGCCGTGAATACCTGCAAGGATTCAGGAAGTCAGTCGCTTGCATCAAATGTTTCACTTGCAGGAAAAATTATGGTCACGGTAACGGCACTTCCGCTTTATTCGGATATTTTAAAAACCGTGTTGTCACTTGCAGGCAATTGAGGTGAAGAAGTGAAAAAAACTGTTGTAATAATTACTGTTGCGTTTGTGCTTATCAGTCTTTCGTGTATATGTGCAAACGCTGAGGAAGGTGAAATGATTTATGATATGTCAAATGTTTTTGATTCGCTGTCCGACGATATAAAGCAGAGCCTTCAGAATATGGGCGTTGAATTAGGGGATTTTTCAAAACTTGCCAACCTATCTTTTGAAAATGTAATGGGAGAAATCCTCTCACTTGCACTCGGTAACATTTCTTCACCGCTCAAAGGTCTTGTCAATATAGCCGCTCTGCTTTTGCTCTGTTCCGTAATAAGCGCCTACAACGGTTCACTTTCCTGTGATATTTCAAACTCACTGAATATAACCGCAACGCTTTGCATAACCTGTGCCGCAGTAGTCCCCGCTGTCGGGGTCATCGCATCAACGGGTTCGGTAATCTGCACCGCTTCAAACATAATGCTTGCCTATGTACCAGTTATGGCTGTAATTATGGCAAGTTCGGGTTCTGTGGCAGGTTCGGCATCATACTATGCCGTAATGATAGGAGCAGGAGAGGGTGTGTCACAGCTTTCGTCAAAAATAATCGTTCCGCTGCTCAATATTTTTCTCGGTTTGTCAATAACATCTTCCGTGTCACCATCCGTAAATCTCGGCGGTTTTATGTCAATGATTTCAAAGAGCGTAAAGTGGCTTTTAGGCTTTGCAATGACAGTCTTCACAGCTGTGTTGACATTCCGACAACTTATAAGCGTTTCGGTTGACAATGTGTCAACCCGTGCAGTAAGGTTCACCCTCAATTCATTTATCCCGATAGTCGGTTCGGCACTTTCGGATGCATACAAGGTGGTTCAGGGCAGTATCGGACTTTTGAAATCGGGAATAGGAATAATAGTGATTTTATCTGTTACAATCGTGTTTATGCCTGTAATTTTGCAAGGGGTAATGTGGATGTTCACCCTCTGGATCGGCAAATCAACGGCAGAGGTTCTCAATCTCAGCAGTCCGGCAAAACTGCTTGAAAACATATCGTCTGTCTTTTCAACTCTCATAGCCGTTCTGTTGTGTATAATGTCAATCTACATTCTTTCAACGGCAGCGGTAATTATGCTTGGCGGCGGAGGTTCATCATGAGCGGACTTTTTACGGTTGTTGTTGTAATGTGTGCGTCTGCGTTAATATGCTCGCTTGTTCAAACCTTTGTCACGGATGGCAGTACAAAGAAAATCATCAGCCTTGTTTTAGGAGCATTTATTATCTGCTGTATGGTTGTTCCCGTAAAAAATGCCGTGTCGTCATTTAATACCGATATTGAGGAAAAGCAAAATTCTACAAAAGAAATATCAACCGATGACGAGGCATACAGCAATGCTGTTATAAAGCAGACAGAGATAAATCTTGAAACTGCATTGAAAAATCTTCTTTTACAGAATAATATAACAATCAAATCGTGTGACATAATTTTGAGCAGGGTTGAAAACAACGGCATAATCATAGCATCAATCAGCATATATATAGACAAAGAATTTGTTCAAAACACGAGCCTTATATCATCAATTGTTTATGACAATTTCGGAATTACACCAAACATTATGACGGAGTGAATTATGGAAGACAAAACAAGTTCAAAGCTGAAATCA
>CACXEX010000164.1 GCA_902766775.1 uncultured Ruminococcus sp.
AAGACCTGTTGACGGCTCATATATGCCGTGTTTCACCGTTGGAGAGAACACGGCAAAAATTTTATCTTCCGCAATGAAAATCCCTCTCTACACATTTTCACATCAAGAGGGACACATTTCGGCGGCATTATTCGGTTCGCAGAGAACAGATTTATTTGATAAGCAGTTCATTGCCTTTCATGTCAGCGGAGGGACAACCGAGGCAGTATTTGCCAAAGGATTTGGCACAGGCTTTTCTGTTGAACTTGCGGCACACACGCTTGACCTCAATGCAGGACAGGCAATTGACCGAACAGGACTTATGCTCGGCCTAAAATTCCCATGCGGTCCTCAGCTTGAACAGCTTGCTCTCAGAAACACAGAAAAAATCAAGGTAAAACCAACTCTCAAAGGTTGCGATTGTTGTCTTAGCGGAGTTGAAAATCTCTCCAAAAAGCTGATTGACGAGTGCAAATCTCCCGAATATGTTTCGGCATTCTGTCTTAAATATATTGAACAAACTTTGTCCGAAATGACCAAGCGGCTGCTTGAAAAATACGGAGAACTTCCCTTGCTTTTTGCAGGCGGAGTAATGTCAAATCAGATAATTAAAAATTCTTTTGAAGAAAAATACAATGCAATATTTGCACCGCCGCAGTTTTCGGCAGATAACTCGGCAGGAATTGCATATTTAGGATATAGGAAGTATAACGATGTACACACCCGAGTTTAGTAAACCACGAGTTTTAAGTGTTTCACAACTGAATTTCTATATAAAGTCAATCATTGAAAATGATGCAAGGCTTAATTTCGTCTTTGTTACTGGTGAAATTTCAAACCTTACCGACCATTACAGGAGCGGACACATATACCTTTCAATCAAGGACGAAAAGTCTGTTATCAGAGCAGTAATGTTTGCAGGCAATGCCCGTAATCTCAAGTTTAAACCTGCCGACGGAATTAAAGTAATCTGCCGTGGCAGAGTGGCAGTTTATGAACCCACAGGTCAGTATCAGCTTTATATTGAAGATATGCAGCCGGACGGCATAGGTGCGCTTTCTCTCGCTTATGAACAGCTTAAAAAGTCACTTGCCGAAAAAGGATTTTTCGCTCCCGAACACAAAAAGAAAATTCCGCCGTTTCCAAATTCAATCGGTGTAATCACTTCTCCAACCGGTGCGGCAGTTCAGGATATCCGCAACATTCTTTCAAGGAGATTTCCGTCTGCCGACATAATTATGTGTCCCGTTTTTGTACAAGGCGAGAACGCTCCCGCACAGCTTATTGATGCCGTGCAGAAACTCGATAAGTACAATGCCTGTGATGTTATCATAATCGGCAGAGGCGGCGGTTCAATTGAAGATTTGTGGGCATTCAATGATGAGAACCTTGCCTATGCAATCTACAACTGCAAAATCCCCGTAATCTCTGCTGTCGGTCATGAAACCGATTTTACAATCTGCGACTTTGTTTCCGACCTCAGAGCACCAACCCCGTCTGCGGCGGCTGAACTTGCAGTTCCCGATACGGCGGAACTTATGGACTACTATAAGTCGCAAAAGCAGTATGTTTCTTCAATGGCAACTTTGAAGTTAAGACAGGAATATAATGCTCTTACAGAATTAAAAACAAGACTATCTGTTGTATCACCACAGCAGAAAATTTTTGAATATGAAAAATCTCTTGAATTTAACAAAACGAAAATACAGCATTTTGTTCAGGAAACAATAAATAAAAAGACTGCCGACATCACAAAGACAGCCGCAAAACTTGAAGGACTCAACCCCGTAGCAATCCTTTCAAGAGGTTATTCGATTGCCGAAAAAGACGGTAAGGTGGTAAATTCCGCAAAAACGCTTAAAAGCGGCGATGAATTTACACTTCGTTTTTCAGACGGTGAAATAAAGGCAAAAGCAACAGGTGAGTAAAATGGCATTTACACATTTACATCTTCATACAGAATACAGTCTGCTTGACGGTGCATGCCGTCTGAGCAGACTTGCAAAAGCCGCAAAAGAAAAGGGAATGACTGCACTCGCAATTACCGACCACGGTGTAATGTACGGTGCAGTCGATTTTTATAAGGAATGCAAAAAGCAGGGCATTAAGCCGATAATCGGTTGTGAAGTGTATGTTGCACCTCAAAGCCGTTTTGATAAGACCTCATCCTACGGAAAATACTATCATATGGTTCTGCTTTGCAAAAATCACACAGGTTATCAAAATCTCATTAAACTTGTGTCAAGGGGCTTTACCGAAGGGTTCTACACAAAACCGAGGGTTGACGATGAACTTCTTGCCGAATATCACGAGGGTTTAGTCTGCCTTTCAGCCTGTTTGGCAGGTGAAATTCCGCAAAAACTTCTTGACGGCGATTACGCAGGTGCAAAGTCAAAGGCGGAATTTTATCGTGATATGTTCGGAAGAGAAAACTTTTTTATAGAACTTCAAGACCACGGAATTGAAGAACAGAAAAGAATAATTCCGAACCTTGTAAAAATCGCCCGTGAAATCGGAGTTGACATTGTTGCAACAAACGACTGCCACTACATTGAAAAGCAGGACAGCACAGTCCACAATATTCTTCTCTGCATTCAGACCAACCGAACAGTCAATGACAGCGACAGAATGGAGTTCAAAACATCTGAATTTTATCTTAAAACAGAAGATGAAATGCGTGAGGTTTTTGCAAACTACCCCGAAGCAATCGACAATACACAGAAGATTGCCGATATGTGCAATGTTGATTTTGAATTTGGTGTACGCAAACTTCCACGATTTGATGTTCCTAATAACGAAGATCATCTGCATTATTTCAGAAGAAAAT
>CACXEX010000165.1 GCA_902766775.1 uncultured Ruminococcus sp.
ATCATTTTGCTATCATTATTAACGCTAACCACTCAAAAAGCCACTGTTTATGCGGTTCTCTCTCGGTTTTGCCTTATTCCCACTCGACCGTTCCAGGGGGTTTGCTTGTTATATCGTACACGACTCTATTTACATGTTCAACTTCGTTGATGATACGGTTGGAGACTCTGCCTAGGATTTCGTAGGGGATTTTTGCCCAGTCGGCTGTCATAAAGTCATCGGTTGTAACAGCACGGAGGGCGATGAGTTCGTCATATGTTCTTGCGTCGCCCATAACACCTACGGTTTTAACACCGGGGAGAACTGCGAAGAACTGGCTCATCTTATCTGCGTAACCGCATTTATCCATTTCATCACGAAGAATTGCGTCTGCTTCCTGAAGAATACGAACTTTTTCTGCAGTAACTTCACCGATCACACGGACACCGAGTCCGGGACCCGGGAATGGCTGACGCCATACGAGGTCGTGTGGAAGTCCGAGCTTCTCGCCCACTACTCTTACCTCATCTTTGAAAAGGTCTTTAAGCGGCTCAATTACACCTGCAAAGTCGATATCTTCGGGGATACCAACCTGATTGTGGTGTGTTTTAATTTTTGCGGCATCACCTTTACCGCTTTCAATACGGTCGGGATAAATTGTACCCTGTGCAAAATAACCTTCGCCGTAGCTTTCACGGATTTTGTTCCAGAACACCTTATAGAATTCTGTACCGATGATGTGACGCTTTTCTTCGGGTTCCTCAACACCTTTAAGCTTTGCAAGAAACTCATCCTGACAATTAATGCGGACAAAATTCATATCAAAAAGCTTTGTAAATGTCTGCTCTACAAAATCGCCCTCATCTTTTCTCATAAGTCCCTGATCAACAAAAACGCAAGTGAGCTGTTTGCCGACTGCCTTACTGAGAAGTGCTGCGGCAACTGATGAATCTACACCGCCCGAAAGTCCGAGAACTACTCCCTTGTCGCCAATCTGCTCTTTAAGCTGAGCAACAGTTGTATCGATAAAACTCTCCATTTTCCATTCGCCCTTACATTCGCAAACATCGTAAAGGAATGAACGGAGCATATCTTTACCGTTTTCTGTATGGTTTACTTCGGGGTGGAACTGAACACCGTAGAACTTCTTTTCAGGGCATGACATTGCGGCTACGGGACAAACATCTGTTGTAGCTGTAATGCTGAATCCTTTGGGAGTTTCATTGATATAGTCACGGTGACTCATCCATGAGATTCCTTCGTTCTTTACTGATTTAAAGAGGACATCATCGTTGTTATATCTTGTAACTGTCTTGCCGTACTCACTTGATGAATTATCTGTTGCTGAAACAACATTGCCACCGAGTGTATATGCCATAAGCTGACAGCCGTAGCAAATACCGAGAATCGGGATTCCGAGTTCAAAAATTTCAGAAGTATAATGCGGTGATGATTCGTCATAAACGCTGTTAGGACCGCCTGTGAAGATAATGCCTTTTGGGTTAATGTCTTTTATTTTCTGAATATCAACGGTGTAAGGAAGAATTTCGCAATATACATTGCACTCACGAACTCTTCTTGCAATCAGCTGATTGTACTGACCGCCGAAATCAAGAACAATGACAGTTTCTTTTGTAGCATTGCTCATAGTAAAATTCCTTTCAAATTTAAAGAATACCGCACAGAGTTTGTGCGGTATTCAATTCATATTTTAATTATCTGTAAATAATATCGTTTCTGGATGGACCGTTTGAAACCATTGTAATCGGCACTCCGATAGCCTTTTCAGCAAACTCAATGTACTCACGGCATTCCTTAGGAAGTTTGTCATACTCTGTGATACCTGAGATTGAACACTTCCAACCCTTGAGCTTTTTGAGAATAGGTTTACATCTCTTAAGCTTTGTTGTTGACGGGAAGTAGTCAATTTCCTTGCCGTCAAGTTCATAGCCTACGCAAACAGGGATTTCATCAAGATATCCGAGAACATCAAGAACTGTGAATGCAACCTGTGTTGCGCCCTGAACCATACAGCCATAGCGAGTTGCAACGAGGTCAAGCCAACCCATTCTTCTCGGTCTGCCTGTTGTTGCACCGAATTCGCCGCCGTCACCGCCTCTTCTGCGGAGTTCGTCAGCCTCATCACCGAAGATTTCAGAAACAAATTCGCCTGCGCCTACTGCACTTGAATAAGCCTTAACAACTGTGATAATTTCCTTGATTTCATATGGAGGTATACCTGCGCCTACTGCACCGTAACCTGCGATTGTGTTAGATGAAGTAACCATAGGATAAATACCGAAGTCGGTGTCTTTGAGTGAACCAAGCTGTCCCTCAAGAAGAATATTCTTTCCTTCTTTGAGCGCATTATGAATAAATGTGAATGCATCACCAACATAAGGAGCGAGAAGTTCCTTATATTCCATAAGTTTGTCAAAAACTTCCTGTTCTGTGATTTCTGGTTTGTGATAAAGATTCTTCAAAGTTGCGTTCTTGATTTCAAGAGCGTGTCTGATTTTCTCTTTGAGTGAATCGGGATCGTCATAAAGCTCGTTAATCTGGAAACCGATTTTTGAATACTTGTCCGAATAGAACGGAGCGATACCGCTCTTTGTTGAACCGAAAGAATTTTTGCCAAGACGCTCTTCCTCATAGCAGTCAAATGCTACATGGTAAGGCATAACAATCTGTGCTCTGTCAGAAATAATAATATTTGGCTCTGGTACTCCACGGTCTTTGAGGTGAGCCATTTCCTTAACGAAGTTTTCAACGCTGAAAGCAACACCGTTGCCGATAATATTGGTGATATTCTGATGGAAAACACCCGAAGGAAGCTGGTGAAGAGCAAATTTTCCGTAATCGTTGACTATTGTATGTCCTGCGTTTGCACCGCCTTGAAAACGAATTACGATGTCGCTGTCGTTTGCGAGAACATCGGTAATTTTACCCTTGCCCTCGTCGCCCCAGTTGGCACCTACAATTGCTTTTACCATTTTACAAAACTCCTTTTTACAGACGCTTGGTCTGCTATAAATAAAATATATACTTGAACCAAAGGTTCGTTTAAATCAGTTAATTAAACATTGATTTCAGGCTTGTCAGACTCAACATCTGCATATTTTTCAAGAACAGGCTTAATGCACTCGTTGAGGAAGTCCTCTGTCTGTTCTTTTGCTCTGCCTGTGTAGTTTTCAGGCTTGAGAATCTTTTCAAGTTCCTCAAGAGTAACGCCGAATGCCTCATCAGCGGCAATTCTTTCGAGAAGGTCATTCTCGCCGCCTTCAACCTTGACTACTCTTGACGCAGCCATTGAATGCTCACGGATTCTCTCGTGGAGCTGTTGTCTGTCAGCACCACGCTTTTTAACTGCATCCATCATAATGTTCTCTGTTGCCATAAACGGAAGTTCTTTTCTGAGTCTTTGTTCAATTACCTTTGGATAAACAACAAGACCGTCTGCAACATTTGCATAGAGTGAAAGGATACCGTCAACTGCGAGGAAAGCCTCGGGAACGCTAAGACGCTTATTAGCTGAGTCATCAAGTGTTCTTTCAAACCACTGTGTAGCAGTTGTAAAGTAACCGTTGAGAACATCAACCATAACATATCTTGAAAGTGAACCGATACGCTCACTTCTCATTGGGTTACGCTTGTAAGCCATAGCTGATGAACCGATCTGATTCTTTTCAAACGGCTCTTCAACCTCTTTGAGGTGCTGAAGAAGTCTGATATCATTTGAGAATTTAGCGGCTGACTGAGCAATTCCTGCAAGAACATTGAGGAACTGTGAGTCAAGCTTTCTTGAATATGTCTGACCTGATACAGGGAAACAAGCCTTGTAGCCCATTTTTTCTGCAATCTTATGATCAAGCATTTTGCACTTTTCGTGATCTCCGTCAAAGAGTTCGAGGAAACTTGCCTGTGTACCTGTTGTACCCTTTGAACCGAGAAGTTTAGCCTTTGAAAGCTGATACTCAACATCTTCAAGATCCATAAGGAGTTCCTGAAGCCAGAGAGTTGCTCTCTTACCTACTGTTGTAGGCTGTGCAGGCTGAAAATGAGTGAATGCAAGGGTTGGAAGAGCCTTGTATTCATCGGCAAACTTTGAAAGGTTGCGGATAACGGTGATGAGCTTATTTCTTATAAGCTTGAGTCCCTCTGTCATAATGATGATATCTGTGTTATCACCAACATAGCAAGAGGTTGCACCGAGATGAATAATACCCTTTGCGTTCGGACACTGAACACCGTAAGCATATACATGTGACATTACATCGTGACGAACGATTTTTTCTCTTTCCTGAGCAACTTCATAGTTGATATCGTCAGCGTGAGCCTTGAGTTCGTCAATCTGCTCCTGTGTAATTGGGAGTCCGAGTTCCTTTTCCGATTCTGCAAGAGCAATCCAGAGCTTTCTCCAAGTTCTGAATTTCTTATCAGGCGAGAAAATGTATTTCATTTCCTTGCTTGCATAACGGGCTGACAAGGGTGATTCATAAGTATCTTTTACCATTATTTACATCCTTTCAATTAGTTGTCCTTTTTATCGTTTTCATCAAAGTTCATTCCGCCACGCTCTTTGCCCTTAAAGGTTTCTTTTGTGATAGGTGCAGGGTAATTACCCGTAAAGCAACCGTCACAAAAACCTACGGGAGCGTTGTGAATCATCTCACGAAGTGACTCAACAGGAAGATATCCGAGGGAATCTGCCTTACTGAGTTTTGTGATTTCTTCGATTGTATGGTTGCAGGCAATGAGTTCTCCTCTTGACGGAATGTCCGTACCGTAATAACACGGCCACATAAACGGAGGTGAACTGATACGCATATGTACCTCTTTTGCGCCTGCCTCTTTGAGCATTGTAACAATTCGGTCAACAGTTGTACCACGCACAATGCTGTCATCAATAATAACAACTCTCTTGCCTTTGATTTTGTCGGCAATCGGGTTGAGTTTAATTTTTACGCTTTTCATTCTTTCCTTTTGACTGGGCTTTATGAATGTTCTGCCGATGTAGCTGTTCTTCACAATAGCCTTTTCATAAGGAATTCCCGATTCTTCGCTGTAACCGATTGCGGCATCAATTCCCGATTCGGGAACACCGACAACCATATCAGCCTCAACTGGGTATTTTCTTGCAAGAATTCGTCCTGCCTGCTTTCTCGCCTCATAAACGCTTACGCCGTCAATAAATGAGTCTGAACGGGCAAAGTAAATATACTCAAAAATGCAGAGTGCCTTTTTCTTGTCGCAAAAGTCGGGTTTCATACTGCGAACGCCGTCCTGGTCAACAATTACGATTTCGCCCGGTTCAACATCACGGACAAATTCCGCACCGCAGGCATCAAGAGCCGCACTTTCACTTGCAAAAACATAGGAATCGTTATACTTGCCCATACAAAGCGGTCTGAAACCGTGAGGATCACGAGCCGCAATAAGCTTTCTCGGACTCATAACAAGGAGCGAATAAGCTCCTTCGATTACCTTCATTGTTCTGGCAACAGCATCTTCAACAGAATGACATTTTAGTCTTTCACGGGCAATTACATAGCAGATAACTTCGCTGTCGATTGTTGTCTGAAAGATTGCGCCACGCTGTTCAAGGTTTCTGCGGATTTCAAGCGCATTGGTAAGATTGCCGTTATGAGCAATAGAAAGCGTACCTTTTACATAACGCATAACAAGCGGTTGTGCATTTTCCAGCACAGAACCGCCTGCAGTTGAGTAACGGACATGCGAAACCGCCATTTGTCCGTTGAGAGAATCAAGAATTTTGTTGTTAAAGACCTCGGTAACAAGGCCCATATCTTTGTGATAATCAATTACACCTTCGTCAGATACAGCGATGCCGCAGCTTTCCTGTCCCCTGTGTTGGAGAGCAAGCAAGCCGTTATAACAAGCATATGCAGGGTTAATTGAGCCGTCGCTGAATATGCCGAATACTCCGCACTCTTCGTGCAGTCCTTCTTTTGCAAAATTATCGAAAGAAAATTCCAAGGTGCCACCATCCGATTAATCAAAATAACTATCCAAAGTATAATTCACTTATCTTAATTCAAATTCAGTTAAATTATGCAAGACCTACACGCTTCATCATCTCAGCGTAAGCTTCTTCAACGCCGCCCATATCACGACGGAAACGGTCTTTGTCGAGTTTTTCATGAGTATCCATATCCCAAAAACGGCATGTATCAGGTGAAATTTCGTCAGCAAGGAGAATCTTGCCCTTGTATCTGCCGAATTCAATCTTAAAGTCAATAAGATCAACATTGCACTGCTTGAAGAATTCAATCATAATCTCGTTAATCTTGAAAGCCATTTCTGTGATTGTGTCGATTTCTTCCTTTGTAGCAAAGCCTGCTGCGAGGATGTGATATTCATTTACCATAGGATCGCCGAGTTCATCGTTCTTATAGCAGAATTCAAGAACAGGAGTCTTCATAGGAGTGCCTTCGGGAAGGCCAAGGCGCTTTGAAAGACTGCCGGCAGCTTTATTTCTTAAAATTACCTCGAGAGGAACAATTTCAACCTTCTTGAGGACTGTATCTCTGTCGTTAAGCTCTTCAACAAAGTCTGTTGCAATACCGTGCTTTTCGAGAAGCTTGAACATAAAGTTTGACATACGGTTGTTTACAACACCTTTGCCAACGATTGTACCTTTTTTCTCGCCGTTGAATGCAGTTGCGTCATCCTTGTAGGAAACGATGCAGAGATCGGGATCTTCTGTAGAAAATACCTTTTTAGCTTTTCCTTCGTAAAGTAATTCTTTCTTTTCCATAATCAAATCCTCCATAAAGATGCGGCTTTGCGCCGTGATTAAAAAACAATACAAGATACATTATAATATATAAATCAAAAATAAGCAACCGTATGAGAATTAAAAATAAAAAATTTGACGAATTTTTCAAAAAATTTGCCTGTGTCAGAAAATTATAAAACAAAAATAAGCTAAAACAAGGCATTTTGCAAAAGAAAAAGGAACAATATGGGCGGTATTGCTCCTTTTAAAAAATCATGTGTAACAAATACACTGCTTATTTTGTGTTTTCAATAAATTCATCAAAATTATATAACAATTGCTTCAGTGTATCTTTTTTACCATTTATGCAATACATATGTTTATACGGTTTTGTGTGATTAAAATAAAACCCATATAAGTTTAACAAAAGTTTATATTTTAAACCTGTGTGCGCAAAATATTTCATACTCGGTTTATTCATTAAGGATATCAATTCCTTATCAAATCTTTTGTACCACTTAAATATTCCCTTATACAGTGGGATACTAACTAATCGTAAATCCTCATCGTTAAGCCCTGCTTCAAAGCACACCATGGTATAATCCAAAAGAAAATTTCTTATGTAAACTAAATATATCATAGAAGTATGATTTAGACAAAAACCATATTCCCCACATAGTTCATTAAGAATATTTGAAATTTCTAAAAGTGCTTCATAAGTATAACAACAAGACGGTGTGCATATTTTAGTACCAATAAGTTCTGTAACCGAGAGATTTTGATTCTCTGATATACTGAGATTTTCGTAAGATGAAAGTATAGTAATTTCCTTTCTAATCTTAGTAATACCTTCATACTTTGTTTTTGATAATTCGCTTGCAATTTTTAATTTTTCCGTATAGCGCAATTTAAAATTTCCCAAAAAGTGAGTTAATAAAGTGGTTAATAAGGCAACAATAAATGAAATAATTGCTGTCACAATTTCGGTCTGATATGTATTAAAAAATTTTTCCATACGATTTCACCTATTATTAAAAAGTGTACATGTATCATTGATTTGAACTAAATTGTCATTAAGTTATATGTTATGTTCTTATATTAGCATTTTTAACTACAGAAAGAATTATCGGTCTTGACAAGCCGAAGGTAAGGACATTTATTACTGTAAGAACATCCGAATATTTGACATTAAGGTTTTTGAATATTTTATCTGCGATAATTACATCTATCACAAACGAAGCTATTATGCAGGCTAACAGAGAAATAACACAGATAGTGCCGATTTCTAATTTAAAGACAAAAAAGAGAACTGCAACAGTCGCAATTGTGAGATTCAGCACTCCCTCAATTATGCCCAAAACCTTGTTCCCTGCAATTTTGCCGAGGAGATACTTGTTATAAAACGGAATCCACGCAGTTGCGCTGTGCTTATAATACAAGTTTTTGCACATACACATTGCCGCAATGCTTTCAAAAATATAGCTTACTGCATAATAAATCACCGCTATGGCAATTACCGCTATAAAGAACACATACACAGCCGAAAGCATTCCCAATAAAAACATAACGCTTATTCCGCCCATAAATATCACCCTATGAATATACTAAAAAAGGACACCAACTAAAAGTTAGTGTCCTTTTGGTGCCGGTGACCGGACTTGAACCGGTACGGTATCGCTACCGGCGGATTTTGAGTCCGCTACGTCTGCCAATTCCATCACACCGGCAAATGCAATATGTATTATACAATACAAAACGGGAAAAATCAAGTTATATTTTCAAATTTTTTCATCTTGTAAAATTAATACGACAATCGGTAAAATTGTTTTTATTCTTTATTCTCATTTTTCTTTTATGTATATATAAAGAAAGAAAATTTTGATAAAATAGAAAAAATTGTAGAAAGCTGTGTTATTTATGTTTGACAAAAATTTGATTGATTTATCGGTTATGTCAACCGATCAGATTGACAAAATTATCAGAAAAGCTAAAAAAATTATGCAGAGTCCTGCCGACTATCGACACGCTTGTGACGGCAAGATTTTGGCTACTTTATTTTATGAGCCGAGTACAAGAACACAGATGTCATTCCAGACTGCTATGCTTAAACTCGGCGGCAGAACAATCGGTTTTGACAACCCGATGAATTCATCTGTTTCAAAGGGCGAAAGCCTTAAGGATACAATTACAATTGTCGGTGAGTATGCCGACATTATCGCAATTCGTCACCCTGTTGAGGGTACTGCCGCTGCGGCATCTCTCTATGCAGGTGTTCCCATTATCAACTGCGGTGACGGCGGTCACCTTCACCCCACCCAGACGCTTGCTGACATCATCACACTAAGCTGTGAAAAAGGCAGACTTGATAATCTTAAAGTAGGCGTGTGTGGTGATCTTCTCAACGGTAGAACCGTTCATTCACTCATCAAGACACTTGCAAAATATCCGAACAACAGCTTTGTGCTTATCTCAACAAAGGAACTCAGCGTACCGCTTTATGTTATTGACATTCTTGAAAAGAACGGCTGTAAGTATGAAATTTCAAACAGCCTTGCAGATGCGATTACTGACCTTGATGTGCTGTATATGACAAGAATTCAGCGTGAGAGATTCGCAAGTGAAGAAGATTATCAGGCACAAAAGAATGTTTTTGTTCTCGATAAAGAAAAACTTGACAAGGCAAGAGAAGATATGATTATTCTTCACCCATTGCCAAGAGTAAACGAAATTACAGTTGATATTGACGATGACCCGAGAGCGTTGTATTTCAAACAAGCTCAGTACGGTATGTACGGCAGAATGGCTCTTATTCTTCTGCTCTTGCAGGACGATGAGTTCTTTGTTGAAAACAGACCGTTTGTTATATCAAATCATCACTGCAACAATCCAAGATGTATTACACAGCAGGAACCATATCTTCCGAACCTCAGCTATGAAAAGCTCGGTATGGTAATGTGCGGTTACTGCGACAAGAGAATGGACTGAGGTGTACCAAATGAGGGAACATAAAAAGAAGAAAAATCCGGCAGCTACCATGATGATAACCTCTCTCGCCTATATCGTACTCGGCATTGTAACGGTTATCTTTCCGCAAAAGGTGCTTGATGTTCTGTGTTATGCACTCGGCGGTGCAATGACGGTTTATGGACTGTTCAATATTATTTCATTTTTCATTGACAGAGACGACGGAATGTACTTTGAGCTTGTAATCGGTGTTATTTCAACGGGCTTTGGTATTTTTGCACTGTTCTCACCGGGTTCTATTGCAACGATAATTAATATTCCGATTGGAATAGTTATTATTATTGACAGCATTATGGATATGAAACACTCGCTCACTCTGAGAACAGTCGGAATGAAAAAATGGTGGATTCCGTTTATTATTTCAGTTGCAATGATAATTTTCATTCTTGTAACAATATTCTTCAAAAATATTTTCGGAGAAATTCTTATGATTTTGCTCGGAATTTCACTTATTTATGAAGGTGTTTCGGGATTTTCACTTATCGTTTTGCTTAATCGCTATCACAAAGAATACGACCGCAATCAAAGAATGATTGATACTGAAGCAACCGATGTAAACTGAATATGACTAAACCGTCCGCAGATTTTACGGACGGTTTTCTTTTGGGATATTTGAAAATTCAAGTAAAAAGGCTATCCGATAAACTGCAAAATGCATTGTATTTTACGCAGTTTTCGGCATAGAATCTCAAATCACGGGCATTGTGTATATAATCCTTTTGTCTGTGAAGTTCAAGCTGAATTTCAACAGGCAGGGACACAAAATATTTTCGTGAGCTTGAGCTATGTCGGATAAGTTCATCTAAAGAAACATACTGCAAAATCATCACCGTAGTTATGATTTGCAG
>CACXEX010000166.1 GCA_902766775.1 uncultured Ruminococcus sp.
GGAGGGGATTTTATGCGTTTGTATATCATAACAAAACGAAATCTAATATCAATCGGATTCTGTCTTTTAATCGGAGTGCTTGCAGGGGCAATTGCAGTCACATCAACCGTTCGAGCCGTTCAGAGTGCGGCTACTCAGCGTGAAATTCCCATTTATTATGTTGACACGGACAAAAAGCAGGTTGCGTTATCCTTCGATGCGGCATGGGGCAATGAACAGACCGAACATCTGCTTGAAATACTCGACAAATATAAGGTGAAAGCGACATTTTTCCTTGTGGGCGACTGGGTTAAAAATTATCCCGACAGCGTAAAAGATATTGCAAAGCACGGTCACGATGTGGGCAATCACAGCAACACACATCCGCATATGACGCAGATGTCAACATCTGATATGGTAGGACAGATTCAGGCTTGCAACGAAAAAGTTAAGGAGATTACGGGCAAAACTCCTACCCTGTTCCGTGCTCCATACGGCGACTACAACAACGATGTTGTAAAGTCGGTCAACGGCTGTAATATGTACTGCGTGCAATGGGATGTCGATTCGCTCGACTGGAAAGATCCGACTCCCGAGCAGATAAAGCAGAATATTATGAAGAAAATCAAAAACGGCAGTATTATACTAATGCATAATGGTGCCAAGAATACCCCCGAGGCATTGCCGATGGTAATTGAGGCAATCAAGTCCGAGGGTTACGAAATTGTCCCGATTTCGCAAATTCTGCTCAAAGGCGAATACTATACAGATGTTGACGGCAAAATGTGCAGTAAAACCGCCACACAACCAAGTTCGTGAGAAAATTGTATTTAAAACCGTAGAGGCATTCATCACAAACTATTTGCACGCTATGTGAGCAAAATGAATACGAAACCTTCATCGCATCAAAACATATAAAAATTAATAACATTCATATAAAAAACAGGCTGACAAATTGTCAGCCTGTTTTAATTTCTGTTTACAACAAATCATCAATAAACCACAACACGGGTACCTGAGGAAATGTTATTGTAGATTTTCTTAACTGCATTATACGGAGTATTTACGCAGCCGTGTGAGCCATGGCCTTTGTATCTTGTTCCGCCATATTCCCAGCTTGCACGCCATGATGCATCGTGGATTCCGCATCCGTCAGATGTGAATGGGAGCCAGAATGTTACATGGGAATTTTCCATAAGAGTTGCAGGAGATGCCTTGTAGATGATTGAATATGCACCCTTTGGTGTATCGTGTGTTCCGTAGTTACCTGTTACTACATCTGTTTCAACAACGAGCTTACCGTTCTTGTAATACCACATATGCTGCTGATTGATGCTGATTTCAACATAAGTATTACCAACTGAAACACCGTAAGCATTCTTGCTTATCTTTACACTCTTTGTCTGGAACGTGCCAAGGCACTTGTACTTCTTCGGGTTACTGCTCGGACCTGAATACTTATAGGCACGGATACGGAAGTAATAGGTCTTGCCTACTGTAAGCTTTTTGGTGTTGTAGAAAGTATTCTTTGTTTCACCAAGTTTTGTATATTTTCCGTTCTTTGAAGTTGAATAGAAAATCTCATAACCGGTCGGAGTAGTCATTGCCTTGCTCCATGTGAGGTTTACTCTTGAAAGTCTTGTGTCTGTCTTGATATTAACAGCATTAAGACCTGCCACACATTGAATGTTTGCGGCTGATGAGTAGTAAGTGTTCTTGTTAATGGCACGGTAAGCCTTAACCTGATAGTAATAAGCTCTGCCGTTCTTTACACCCTTATCTCTAAAAGAAGTTGTGGAGTTTGAAGTAATTGTCTTGTAAAGAACATACTTACCCTTTGTATCACCGCTCATACGGTAGATTTTGTAGCCTGTTGCCTGTGAGTTCTTTGACCACGAAAGTGTGATTGCAGAACCTGACTCCTTGAGTGAAACACTTACGGCATTTGGGAGAGTAGCTGTTCTGTATGTCTGACTCTTGCCCTCATACTTTACACCGTTATGCTCAACATAAGCGGCAACCTTAACATCATACCATGTGGCTGTTTTAAGGTTCTTGATTGTGCAGGCATTTGACTTCAAATATGTAAGTCTTGAAAAATTGTTATGTGCATCGTTGTTGCGATAGTAGATTACATAACCTGTCGCACCGTTTACCTTATCCCACTTGAACGAAAGTGAATTTGTTGTATATTGTGTTCTTGTAAGATTTTTGATTGCACCTACACTCGGTTTAACCGGCTGAGTCGGAGAAACCGTAGGGGTTACGGGCGGCTCTGTGGTTGGCTCTGTTGAAGGCTCTGTCACGGGCTGTGAAGGCTCGGTGGGTTCGGTTGCCTGCGTCGGATCGGTATCATCCGATACATCCGATGACACGGTTGCCTCTGTTGAAGGCTGAGTGCCTGTTTCTGCGGCAGAAACCGCAACTGTTCCTGCAACGGAACAAACTACCGTAAGCACGGCAAGCATTGCAGCCAGAGCATGTTTGAATTTAAATGTCATATATTCCATCCCCAATCATTATTTGATGTACCTTGATTATAGCCGTTTTCAAGCAAAAAATAAAGAGTATTTAGTAAAAATTTTTCAAAAATATTCCACTAATTACTCTCACTTTATCTCTTTATTTTTATTCAGTTTTGAAAGGCGTTCACACTCGGCAATCAGCTTGCTTTGTTTAAGCCTTCTCTCGTCCTCAAGTACGGACTCACGCACCTGTTTTCGCAGTCGTTCAAAGGGGGTATCACGGTTACTCGTTATCTCTTTTGGGCTCAGAACCTTTGGGGTAAGGTTTGACGCGCCGGGACGGGTAAGCATCTGTATCGTAATATGTTCGTGCTGAATAAGAGCGAAAAGCTGACTTAACGAGGTACATTCGTCAATTGCCTGGACGAGTTCTTCCGTTGTTTTGTGACGGTATCCGTGCACCTTAGTTTCGTTCAATTTCACTCACCGCCCTTTATTGCCTTTTGCAAGGCACTGTTATAATTAAATTCTCAAATGACTGCCACTGCCCTCTGGCAAGTGACACTTATACCTTAGATTATACTTAATTTTCACAAGATTTTCAATATTTATTTTCGGTTTCTTTGTTTACATCAACACTTTTTTATGATATGCTGACTATCAGATACACAAAATGCCCGTTAAATCGACATTTTTCGGCGTTAAAAAATTTTTTTAACAGGAGATAAACAATGAAGAAAACTATTTGTGCCGTAACGGCTACTATACTTGCGCTCACATCTGTTTTGTGCGGTTGCTCAAGCAATAGCGAAAGCAGTTCACAGTCGGGCAGTACAACCTCGGCAACTGTTGCCACAGACACAACAGTCAAGACAACAGGTGAAAAAATACATATAAATGACAGCACTCTCGGCGAAATCTGGATTACCGAACTTGACGGTGTGCCGAAAAACACGCTCAACAACGATAACTTCACCTCTGATGACACTTTTAAATATTACAGTGAAAACGGCAAGCCTGCATCAATGGAAGGAATCGACATTTCCTCATACAGCGGAACGATTGACTGGGACAAGGTTAAAAAATCAGGTGTCGATTTTGTTATGGTTCGCATCGGCGGCAGAGGTTACGGCTCTGACGGCAAGATGTATGCAGACGACTCTGCCCTTTCATATATAAAGGGTGCTAAGGCGGCAGGTCTTAAAGTCGGCGTATACTTCTTCTCACAGGCTATCAACAATGATGAGGCAATTGAGGAGGCTGACTATATAAAATCACTTCTCGGCGATGAAACAATCGACTTCCCCGTTGCATACGACTGGGAAATCATAAAAGACGATGATGCAAGAACCGACAGCGTTTCAGCCGCTCAGGCAACAGCTTGTGCAAAGGCATTCTGCAACCGTGTCAAGGAACTCGGATACACACCGATTATCTATTCACCGAGCAAGGAACTTTACTTTAAATATGACCTAACTCAGCTTGCTGATTTTGACATTTGGTACTGCGAATACGCAAATGTTCCTACATTCTATTATCAGTTTTCTATGTGGCAATATTCCTCATCGGGCAAGGTTGACGGAATTGAGGGCGATGTTGATATGAACATCTGCTTTACAAACATTGCCGATTATGACTAAAGGTCGGATAATAATGAACATAGCAATACTTTATCAGAACAGCGAAGTGCCCGTTGTTGACGGAATCCGCAAGCCTATGAAACCAGGCGGTTATAGGGACGGCGGTGCGGACATTGGCTACTGCCTTAAACAAAACGGAAACGCAGACATTAATATAATCACACCCGTTGAAAATCCCGATGTCAAAAATGACCTCGACTGGGTTTTCCCCGACACAAAAGAGGGCATTGAAACTGCAATAAAACTCGGTGCGGATACTCTATGGCTGAACACGGTTATCTACAAAGGTCACCCGATTGAGGATTTCAATGGTATTTATGTAATCGGACAAAAGCCATCTGACGCATCGCTTTATGACGACAAATTTTACACAAACAAGGTGCTACAATCGTACAAACTGCCTGTTGCAGAGAGTAAAATTGCACTCACAGCCAAAGATTTTCCCGAACATTTTCCCTGCATTATTAAGCCGATAAGAGGCAGAGGCAGTCAGGGCGTTATAAAATGCAACAGCAAAGAAGATTTCACCGACAGCTTTAACAGACTTGTTGCAAAGGAAATTTACGGTACAAGGTTCATCGCGGAGGAATTTCTCTGCGGTACGGAAATCACCATAACTGTAATGCCTGACGGCAAAAGCCTGCCTGCTGTTGAAAGATTTAATCAGAAAGACGGTGTCTCCCCCTACAACGGCGATGTTCCCGTTACCGAAAACAGCCGAGTTATCCACGATGACGAAAATATAATTTCAATCCGCAAAAGCTGTGAACAGGCTTTTAAACTGCTCGACTTAAAGGCACTTATCCGTGTTGACTGCCGTGCCGATGAGAGCGGAAAATATAAAATTTTCGACTTTAACCTCAAACCGAATATGACAGGCGCCTCAAGACCGCACAGACAAAATCTTGACAGTCTCACAATGATTGCCGCAAAAGAGGTTGGTATGAGCTATGCCGACCTGCTGACAAAAATGGCAATGAGCAGATGGATGCTTGAATGACAAACTACTGAAAGGATAATATATATGAAAAAGATAGCAAGTTTTACAATCAACCACAACACACTTATGCCGGGTGTTTATGTTTCAAGAATTGACGGCGACATTACAACCTATGATATGCGTTTTGTAAAGCCGAACACACCGCCGTATCTTCCGAATCCGGTTATGCACACAATTGAGCACCTCTTTGCAACATATGCACGCAACAGCAAATTTGCCGACAATGTAATTTACTTCGGACCTATGGGATGCAGAACAGGTTTCTATTTTCTCGTTCGTGATATGTCAGAAGAGGACGCTTTACAGCTTATCAAGGACACTGTAAAACAGTGTGCGGAACACAAGGGTGAAATCCCGGGAACAACAGCAATTGAGTGTGGAAACTACCTTGAACACGACCTTGACGGTGCTTTGAAAGAGTTAAATAAATATTACTCTTTGTTGAAAGATTACACAGTCGATAACTTAAAGTATAATTAAAATAGGGAATTATTGTTAAAATTACCCTGTTTTCTGTAACCTTATCCCCTATTTAATATTAATTGTGACATTTTTTAATTCTCATATTGCAATTTCGTAACTATTTGGTATAATAAAGGTATCGTGTTTGTTACAAAAATGTAACGGTTAATGAGATAGGAGAAATTATTTTGGAGACAAAGTTCATTGGTTTGGAAGGTTTCAATGAAATCGAGAGTCTTCCGACAAA
>CACXEX010000167.1 GCA_902766775.1 uncultured Ruminococcus sp.
ACAAACGCAAACGGTGTGCTTGTGTCTGTTGCAACAGATGAAGAAAAGGACAGCGTTTACAAAAATTATTATGACTACAAAGAGCCTGTAAAGAAGATTGCAGGTCACAGAGTGCTTGCGGTAAATCGTGGCGAAAAAGAGGGATTCCTCAAAGTCAGCGTTGAAACAGACAGTGAAAAGCCGCTTAATTCAATTTTCAGAGCAATGATTACAGACAAAAATCAGCTTTGTTCAGACATTATCCGTGAGGCTTGCACAGACGCTTATCAGCGACTTATCTATCCGTCAATTGAGCGTGAAGTCAGAAACGACCTTACAGATGTTGCCGCTGAAAATGCTATGAAGGTCTTTGCCGTAAACCTCAAGCAGTTGCTTATGCAGCCGCCTGTAAAGGGCAAAACCGTGCTTGCACTCGACCCGGGATATCGCACAGGCTGTAAAACCGCCGTTGTTGACAGCACAGGCAAGGTGCTTGACACAACCGTAATTTATCCGACACATTCAGACAAGAAAATTCAGGAGTCAAAGCAGACTTTGCTCCGCCTCATCAAAAAGTACCATGTTGATATTATTTCAATCGGCAACGGTACTGCAAGCAAGGAAACTGAGATGTTCACAGCCGAAACAATCAAAGAGGCTGACCACCCCGTTTATTATATGGTAGTCAGCGAGGCAGGTGCGTCTGTTTATTCGGCATCAAAACTTGCCGCAACAGAACTACCAGACCTTGACCTCACACTCAGAAGTGCCGTGTCAATTGCAAGACGACTTCAAGACCCACTTGCTGAGCTTGTTAAGATTGAACCTAAGGCAATCGGTGTCGGTCAGTATCAGCACGATATGCCACAGAAAAAACTCGGTGAAACACTTGACGGTGTTGTAGAGGACTGCGTAAACTCTGTTGGCGCAGACCTTAACACGGCATCGCCTGCACTTTTGTCGAGAGTGTCGGGACTTAACGCAACCGTGTGCAAAAATATTGTTGCTTACCGTGAAGAAAACGGTGCATTTTCATCAAGAGCCGAACTCAAGAAAGTTCCGAAACTCGGTCCTAAAGCATTTGAACAATGCGCAGGATTTTTGCGTGTTCCGGAAAGCAGAAATCCGCTTGATAACACAGGCGTTCACCCCGAAAGCTACAAGAGTGCAAAAGAGCTTTTAGGACTTCTCGAATATTCTGATAAAGAAATAAAATCGGGCAACTTCTCCGATATTCAGCAGAGAGTAAAAGCAAAGGGAACAAAGTCGCTTGCCGATGTTCTCGAAATCGGACTTCCAACCCTTGACGATATTGTAAAGGAGCTTGCTAAACCCGGCAGAGATCCCCGTGATGAGTTGCCTGCACCAATGCTCAGAAGCGACATTCTCGACATCAAGGATTTGAAAGAGGGAATGGAGCTTAAAGGCACAGTCAGAAATGTAATCGACTTCGGCGCATTTGTCGACATCGGTGTTCATCAAGACGGACTCGTTCACATTTCGCAGATTTGCGACAAGTACATCAAGCACCCAAGCGAGGTTCTCAAAGTCGGCGATGTTGTAAATGTAAAGGTTCTTTCAGTTGATCCCGAAAAGAACAGAATTTCCCTCACAATGAGATTTTAATGCGAATAAAGCAAAAAGATAGCCCTATTGTTCCGCAAATAGCCTTTGCATTGTTCCGCAAGCGTTGATATTGTGCCGTAAAAGTGGTATAATAAGCCAAAAGAGGTGCTTATTGTACCACTTTGTTTTTTACACGGAGGTGTGACTTATGTTTATGACAGTAAAACAGGCTTCTGAAAAATGGGGCATTTCCGAGCGCAGAATAAGAACGCTTTGTTCCGAGGGCAAAATATCGGGTGCATATCAAGAGAAAAGAATGTGGCGCATTCCGATTGATTCCGTGAAACCTGTTGACGGCAGATATAAGTCGCAGAAAAATATTCTTTCGCAGATTGACCGTAAAAAAGCCGAACTTGACAAATGCAGACCTTTGACCGAGGGTGAAGTTGAGAGGCTCAACGAAGAATTTATTGTTGAATACACATATAATTCAAATGCTATTGAGGGAAACACGCTGACTTTGCGTGAAACCGATTTGGTTTTGAGGGGACTTACCATTGCTCAAAAGCCGTTAAAAGACCACATGGAAGCTGTCGGTCACAAAGAGGCTTTTGACTATATTTCAGAGCTTGTAAAAGAAAAAGTTCCGTTAAGTGAAAGTATTATAAAGCAAATTCATTTTTTGGTGCTTGCCGATAAAAGAGATGACCGAGGAGTTTATCGCAGAGTTCCCGTACGAATTATGGGAGCACAGCACGAACCCGTTCAGCCGTATCTTATTGAGCCAAAAATGGAACAGTTGTTGATTGATTTTGCAGAAAGCAAGGAACATATAATTACTAAACTTGCCCGTTTTCATATTGAGTTTGAGGGAATTCATCCCTTTATTGACGGAAACGGTAGGACAGGCAGATTGCTTGTGAACCTTGAATTGATGAAAGCGGGCTATCCGCCGATTGATATTAAGTTTGCCGACAGAATTGCCTATTATAATGCTTTTGACGAATATTATGTAAAGCATAACCTGTCTGCAATGGAAAACCTTTTTGCAGGTTATGTCAACGAAAGATTGGACACCTATTTAAAAATGCTAAAAAGTAATTGACGAGGTGTGCTTATGAAAAAGACAGTTGCAATAATTTGTGCCATTGTTATTTTTGCGTTTTCGTTGATTGGTTGCGGCGATAAAGATACGGTCGCCTATAATCTGAAACTCAATGTTTCAAGCGGTGAAGTTGCGGAATCGTTTGACACACACGGCGGATTTAACGGTGACGGGGCAACCTTTGCCAAAATTAAATTTTCAGATGAAAGCGCTTTAACGCAAATTGAAAATAATAATGTATGGACGCCGTTGCCATCCGACGAAACAGTACAGTCTTTGTTATACGGCGATTACAGCGGCTTTGTGTGTGATGACGATGGCAATTCGCTCATACCAAAAATAAAGAACGGCTATTCAATGTTGATTGACAAACAAGATAAAAGCCTTACAAATATGCTTGAAAGAGCGTCACTTAATTTTGTGCTTGGAGTTTATGATACCGACACAAACACGCTTTATTACTACGAGCTGGATACATAATGCTAATGAAAGGGAGATGTAAAATTTGTTAAAATACGGAGCTTTTGCTAAGGCGGTTGAAATGATGTGTTTCAAACCCGCTTTGAATAGACTTGAAGAATTGCGTCCTGAAATGGATATGAAAATTTACAAGAAAAAAGTCAAGAGTGAGTACAAAGCAATGCTATGCAGAACTCCCGATATCGGCGGAAGTTCGCTTGAGGCAAACTTGTACATTGCGGCTTTTGTGTTTTCTCTACATAAGGCAGAACCCGAAAAAATCACTCCGGCAATTGTTGATGAAATGGTAACTGCCGTGTTTGATTCTCCTTTTATGGTCAAGGCTCACAAAAACAAAAAATGCACCCTGTTTACAGACAAGGTGCAGGACAAAAAGGTTCGGGAAAGCATAGCAAGTCAAAATTCAAAATATGAACTCGACTAGAAATTTGAGTACAAAAAGGGTGTTGACGAATTTTACAACACCTATACCGAGTGCGGAATCTGCAAGCTCGGCAAGCGTGAAAATTGTTTTGAATTTGTTCCGTGCCTTTGCAATATGGACGAACGAAGTTACAGAAATGACGGCGGACAACTTCACCGCACAAAAACACTCGCAAACGGTGATGATTGCTGCAATTTCCATGTGACAAAAATTGAAAAGAATTAAAATTTGCTGAAATTATGACAAGTCGGGAGGGGAGAATATGCTTATAAAAATCGGTGATTTTGAATTTACCGAGGTATGGGACGGAGTGCTTTATAAAAAGCTTTCAGAGTATCCAAAAATTTCAGACTGGGAAATCCGAAATCTCATTGAATTTATCGACTACGAAAACAGTCACGGCAGAGATTGCAAGATTGAATGTGATGACGATGACTTGCTCAAATTTATTAAAACGGAAATAAAAAATCGTGAAAAATATCTTGCCGTACCCCGACCAAAGCTTATTACGGAATGTACCGCCTGTCCGTACCGAAAGGGTTGTGTTACCGACTTTGTATGCCATACAACCCCGATTGAAAATGCAAAAAAGATTTTTGAGTGCGGAAGTCTGCTTTCGGCATTGAATGTAAGAAAAGTTCCTGCCCAACAGCTTATGAGCGAGAGTCGCAATGCCGCAAATGATCCCGCCGATTATTTTGAATACATAATGTTTTCGTGGGGCAATTGTCAGGCTGGCGACCGTCTTGTTATGGAACGGGCGTTGAACCGCTTTCCCAATGAAAACGATTTGAGTGTGAATTTCAAACCCGGTGTAAGGTTCTATTTTAAGTATGATGAACTTGAAAATCACCCGAACAGAGTGTTTGACGGCGTTTTGCCAATGAAAATAAAAGATGAAATCAGGCTTTGCGACTGGGTTTATAAAATAATCATTCCCACATATGCAAAGTCGGAACTTGAAAGATACATTCCCGATAACCTCAAAGACAGAGTTATATATGTCACAAATGACTGCAAAGATATATGGGATTGGTCTGAAAAGGTGTATCGCCTTATTGAAAAATAAAAAATAAGGACTATAATGTACATTGGAACGAAAATGTGATTAAATAAGAGTTTAATTTCTGAAAAGGTCGGAGCAAAATGTTTTCAAATAAAGATCTGAGAAATTTGATTATTCCTCTTTTTATTGAACAATTTCTGTTGATGTTTGTCGGCATTGCCGATACATTTGTTGTCAGCTTTTCAAGTGAGGCAGATGTTTCGGGTGTGTCGCTTGTAACATCATTTAACACGGTATTGATTTTCCTTTTTACAGCATTGTCATCAGGTGGTGCCGTTATTATCAGTCAGTACATAGGCAGTGAAAATGAAAAATCAGCGTCACGCTCATCGGGACAACTTATGATGATTTCAACCGTTGTTTCGGTTTTGATGACGGTTTTGATTCTTGTATTCCGCACGCAACTTTTGAATTTGCTTTTCGGCAAAATTGAATCTGATGTAATGTCAGCCTGTGAAATATATCTGTTCATCACAACGCTTTCGTTGCCTGCACTTGCAATTTATGATGCCGGTGCGGCATTATGCAGATGTATAGGAAAGACAAATGTCACGATGTACATTTCCGTTGTGACGAACATTGTAAATGTACTCGGCAACTGTGTCGGTGTGTTCATATTGCACCTCGGTGCGGCAGGCGTTGCATATCCGTCATTGATTTCCCGTGTCATTTCCGCTGTAGCGGTTACGATGTTCTGCTTTAGCAAGAAAAATTCCGTAAGATATAAAATGTCTGATATTTTATCGTGGGACGGTATGCTTTTGAAAAAGATAATGGGCATTGCACTTCCTAACGGTGTTGAAAACGGTGTACATCAGCTTGTAAAGGTTGCACTTTCAAGTATGATTGCACTTTTCGGAACATATCAGATTGCCGCTAACGGTGTGGCTCAGAGTATTTGGTCGCTTGCGTCAATTATGGGTCTTGCAATGTCACCTGTATACACAACCGTTATCGGTCAATGTATGGGTGCAAGAG